>JBFIJS010000264.1:0-6076 GCA_041600595.1 Saprospiraceae bacterium
ACGGCGACCCCGACCTCTACCTGACCCACGATGCCAACCAGCCGAACATCCTTTACCAAAATGACGGCACCGGACGTTTTACCAATGTTTCGGTAGCATCCGGGACCAATGTTGCCGGAAACGGCATGGGCGTGGATGTGGCCGATGTCAACAACGATGGCTGGCTGGATATTTATGTTACCAATTTGTACCCAAACTTTTTGCTGCTCAATAATGGCGACGGCACTTTTACGGAAATAGCGGAAGCGGCCGGAGCTGATGATTTTGGCATGGGGTGGGGCTGCACGTTTCTCGATGTCGACAATGATGGCTGGCAGGATATTTACGCCGTCAACGACAGTTATTTCGCTCCTTATCCGAATTTACTCTACCGCAACAACCAGAACCTGACCTTCAGCGTCGTCAGTGAGGGTAGTCCGCTGGCCAGCCTGCAACCCGGTTACGGAACGGTTTCCCTCGATTACAACAACGATGGAAAAATGGATATATACCTGGCCAATTATATCGGCGCCGTTGGCAACCAATTGTTTCGCAACGACGGACAAAATCCCCACAACTGGGTGAAAATCAAAGCAACGGGCACCATTAGCAACCGCTCCGCCATCGGGGCCCGGGTGACCATTGTCGCCGATGGGCAAACCTGGATGGATGAGATCGTTGGGACAAGCGGTTACGCTACGCAAAATGGTTTTACCCTGCATTTTGGTCTCGGACTGGCGCAAAGCATTGATTCCCTGACTATTCGCTGGCCCAATGGCCTGGTCGAAACGTTTGAAAACCTCGGCGTAAACACAACCTATTCTTTTACGGAAGGGAATGGTTTTACCAACCTGACCAGCGTAGCGTCCACCCAACGGAAGGACCTGATCATTTCGCCTAATCCATGCCGCGATTTTTTGCTGCTAAGCAAAGAAAATGGGTTGCCCCGTATTTCACGGGCCACGCTTTTTGCTGCCGATGGAATCATGGTGCGGGAAATACCGGCCGATACTTTCCGGAATGTACCCAACGGTCTGCAACTCGACACCAGTAGCTTGCCACCGGGGGTTTATTTTTTGAGCCTGCAAACACCGGACGGGGTGGAATCAGCGAAACTGGTCAAGCTATAATTAGTGGTTCCAACCGTCAGATACACGGCACTGCCGTTTCCCGGCAGCCATGACCGCCGTTTGTAAAAAACACTTCATTCAATCATGTACACCATATCGCAAGCCCGGGCGGATCGCACGGCGGCCATCGTTGAATTGTTGAACAAGGCTTACCGGGGAGATGAATCCCGGAAAGGCTGGACCACCGAAGCGGATATCATCGCCGGTACGATCCGAACGGATGAGGCCACCGTGGAGGCACTGATGCACCGGGAAGGCAGCCGTTTTTTTCAATGTCTGGACGAAAACGGGGATTTGGCCGGGTGTGTTCATGTCCAACGGGAAGGCTCGAAAATGTACCTGGGCATGTTGTCTGTTCAGCCCCATTTACAGGGCAGCGGCATTGGGAACATGTTGTTAAGGATGGCAGAAGGTCAGGCCCGTGCCGATGGCTGCGCCAGTATTTATATGCAGGTAATTGGCGCCAGAACCGAGTTGAATGAGTGGTATAAAAGGAAAGGTTTCCGGGAAACAGGAAACAGCAAACCCTTCGATGTCGATCCGAAATATGGTGTTCCCCGAAAGCCTTTGACGTTTATTTATTTGGAAAAAAGGCTGGAGTAGGTACACAGTGTAACAGGTTTGTTTATAAAATGCGGGGCAGGATAAGCCCATTTTTTTGCAACTTCCTAGCGTGCCCTTCGATGGATTTTAAGGGAAAAACGGGGGAGGAATATCCATTCTTTTGACAACAGTTCAGTGTGCTCCGCCGATGATATGAATGGCCGGCTGTCTCCCGCATGGCTAATCCAAAACTTACCGCTCCCATCCTTCCCGAGGAATATGCTGCTTTAATTTGAGCATCTTTGTACTTTTAGCACTCTCTAAATTCGGCGAAGAGAAAAATTTGCAAAAATCACAAGTTAGCAACCATTGTTATTTCACAGCTTATCAGCTGCTCTTTTGCTGAAAACGATCCGTAAAATTTAAGCAAAAAATAACCGGAGCATTTGGCCGGAAGGCAATCCAGCCCACGGTCAGGATGCTCTGAGCAAATAAACATTTACAGCCGTTGCCGGCAAGCTTTATGAGTCAGGAAAAACAGGAATCATCAACGAGCAAGTGGCCAAGTTTTGACCGCATCATGCAGTTTGCCATGGTGGTGGCAGCCGTTATTTTTATCAGTTTGTTATTTCCCAACAGCGTCAAATTCAAATACCAGTTTCAGAAGGGACAAGAATGGCGCTACGCCGATCTTTACGCCCCTTTTGATTTTCCGGTGAAAAAAACCGAAAGTGAAATAACCGAGGGCCGGGCAGCGCTGGAGGCTGATATTACTCCCATTTACAAACTGGATCAGGACCTGACAACGGCCAAGAAAAAGGACCTGGAAGCAGCGGTAATGCGCTGGGCAAAGACGGCGAGGGAGCAGTCCGACTCCACCAAGGTGGAGCAAAATGCGTTGGTTTATCTGAATTTTGCCCAAAAACAATTTGACAACCTCTACAGTCGGGGGGTCATCCAATTGGCTCCGGATCATGTAGAGGCGAACGAAAATTTTGTGTTGAATATCATTGAGGGAGAAAATACTTACAAACGAACCCTGGCCAGCTACCTGACCCTTGATCAAGCTAAAAAAGCCCTGGAAGAAGCTATCGGTAAGGAAATGCCCAATCTGCCGGCTACGCTTAAACAATTGATTGTCAACTCGCTGGCCGCCAATATTCGTTACGATCAGGAAAAAACAGACCGCCTTCGCGATGTCATGATGGCCGGTTTTGTGACAACGAAGGGGTTGGTCAAACAGGGTGATCTGATCGTGCAGCGAGGCAACCTGATTACCAGCGAAGTGTACGAAAAACTCGATTCCTTCCGGGATAAATATGCCGAAGACATCAGCTCCAACCGCTCCTCGGGAGTCATTTACCTGGGATATTTACTGATTACCCTGCTGATCTTTGCCGCCCTGATGCTGTACATCAATGCCTACATCAAGGAGTTGCTGCTCAACTGGAAGCACCTGGCTTTCATCCTGATGTGGATCTTACTTTTCAGCTACCTGACTTTTATCATGGAACAGGGCAACGTCCTCAATGCGTACCTGATTCCTTTCTGCATTGTTCCCGTGGTGATCAGCCATTTTTTCAATTTCCGCCTGGCCTTTTTTGCCCACGTTATTGTGGTGATGGTGGCGGGGTTTCTGACGACCCTGGGCTTTCCTTTCATTTTTATGGAAATAGTAGCCGGGGTAGTGGCCGTGCTGGCAGTAGCCGATGCCCGCGACTGGTCGAAGTTTTTTCGCAACGTGCTGACCATTATTCTGACGTACCTGCTGGCTTATTTCGGGGTGTCTCTGGTACAGGAAGGGAGCTTCATGCAATTGGACGGGGAGGTGTATGGTATGCTCGTTTTCAATGGGTTACTCACCTTGCTGGCTTTCCCTCTGATCCCTTTGGTGGAAAAAATATTTGGGTTTACTACCTCCATTTCGTTGGTTGAACTGTCGGATATGAACAAACCGCTGTTGCGCGAGCTGGCAATGAAAGCACCCGGAACGCTCCAGCATTCTCTGCAGGTGGGCAACCTGTGCGAAGCGGCTGCCCGGGAGATCGGAGCCAATGAACTGCTCGTGCGGGTAGCGGCATTGTACCACGACATCGGGAAAATGGACAATCCTCAGTTTTTTATTGAAAACCAGGGGCACAGCAATCCGCACGACGCCATCGGACCGATCGAAAGCGCACGGATCATCATCAGTCACGTCACCGACGGCGTGACGCTGGCCCGGAAAAACAAACTGCCCAAAGTGCTGATCCGTTTTATCAAAAGTCATCACGGCACTACCCGGACCGACTATTTTTACAAAACCTACCTGCAAAACAACCCTGGCGTCACTGTAAACGAAAAAGACTTTACCTATCCCGGCCCCAAGCCAGTCTCCAAAGAGGAAGGCATCATGATGCTGGCCGATTCCATTGAGGCCGCCTCCCGTTCCCTGAAAGATCCCAACGAAGAGGACATCGAGGGCCTGGTGGAAAAACTGACCGCAGCCAAAATAAAATCCGGCCAGCTGGATGATTGTGCACTGACTTTTGGCGACGTGGCGAAATGTAAAGAGGTTTTTAAAAAGCGTTTAAAAAGCGTTTTGCACGTCCGTATTGAATATCCTGACTAAATGCCCGGACAAAATGTAACATTCATGTGTAGCCGTATCTAAGATGGATTTGGAACAAGGGTCAGGTTAATGACCGGAAAACTGAACTTTTTGCCTGCTTTCCGTAAAATCCCTTCATGCAGCGATTGGAGTAACCTCCGGACGAGGCTCATTTTCCGGCCTGCTTCGGGCCGCTCAATCATTTTTACACTTTAATCAATCATTTTCGGATGGAATTAGTAAGTCGGTTGCAAGGCGACGAAAGTAAAAGCAGGGTGTACTTTTATTTGGGCATTCCTTTTCTGGCGATGCTGGTTGCCAATTTCTTTTTGCCCACTGACCCCATTTGGGATGAGCGGCTATTCTACCCGGTCATGCAAGCGGTGGGGGCCAATTATTTCCCCGACCTGGAGCAAATACGAACGCTCAATTCGCCCATGGGCCCGGTCTTCTTCATCATCTGGGGTTTTCTTGGAAAAATGGTCGGGTGGTCGTTGCCGGTTCTGCGAGGTCTGCATATCATCTGGAGTTTTGGGTTCATTTTATTGTTGTACCATACTTTTAAAGACCATTTGCGCCCGATTGTACTATCTCTGCTCTTTTTTGTGGTAAACCCCTATTTTCTGGTCATGACCGCACCCTTGCTTTACTCCGATGTCACGGCCATGATGTTTTTGTTTTTAGGCGTTCATTATTATTTAAACCAACAAAACCGCTGGCTGGCGGGCATCTTTTTCGGACTGGCCATTTGTTCCCGGCAACTATTGATTTTCGTGCCGCTGGCCGTCGGACTGGCAGATTTGTTCTGGTGGTACAAAGGGCGGGTAAAATGGCAGGCAGTTGTACAGGATTTCATACCCCTGGTTGTTTTTGCCCCTTTGTTTGTTTTATGGGATTTCAACATCAACAGCCATTCTTTTCAGGGAAACCAATTTGAGGAAAACACCCTGGCGGCGTTTCGTTTTTCCGCAAAAACTTTCAATTACAGTTTGCTATTATTGGGTATTTACGCCATTCCGTTCTGGCTGACCGATTGGAAATTACTCTTCCGCCGGAGCCACCTGGTTTACCTGATTCCGGTGGCTTTGCTGTTATTGGCCGGGTTGCCATTGAAGGTGAATGCCGGGCTGCAATATGGCGATTTGCCGGAGACGGCCGGTCTGCTGGATATTGTTTTGGTCGCTTCCGGTTTTGCTGGGTATGTTCTGATGCCGGTCGGGTTATTTGTCGGGATCATTTGTTTGGTGAAAATGTTACGGAGTCCCACCACCTTTGAAAGCCTGGTGTGTAAAATTTCGCTGGTGTTGTTCCTGGTATTGGAAAGTATTTATTCGTACTGTTGGGACAAACATTTTCTGCCCGTCATGCCGCTTATTTTTCTATTGTCGGATGCCGCCGTACGTTTCGAACGATCACTAGAGCATCGTGCCGCCTGAGAAATTGCAGCAACTTGCCGGTTATGTCCATTATTTAGGAAGCATACCCGGGCCAGGTCTGATCAATGAAACCGGCAAAAAGGCAAGCGGTTTTTCTGGCTCATTCGCACCCGCCTTCCAGTACTTTCATTTCGACTCGCCGGTTTAATGCCTGTTCCCTTTCACTGACCGCCCGGGGGTAGCGCATTTCCCAGTTTCCGTACCCTTTCCAACTGATCCGGTCAGCGGAAATCCCGTTTTCGGTGAGGTAATCATACACGGTGCGTGCCCGGTTTTCCGACAGTTTGAAATGGCTGGTATTGGGGCTGACCGGGGGCGTATTGGGTAAATTGACGTGTCCGGCTATTTCAATCTTCATGTTCGGATTGGCTTCCAGAAACCGGAGGATTTTTGGTAGC
>JBFIJS010000265.1:0-6056 GCA_041600595.1 Saprospiraceae bacterium
AAAACCCTTGATCTCACTTTGGCCACCAAGAGTTTTGTTTAGTTAAGCTGGTTATGTTGGTTGTATCCTTCTACGTTAAATATGTTCAACAGGCTGCAATTTTTTCAAAAAATCAAAATATTTTACCGGTGTAAAAAATGCCCGGCTTTTCATGTCAGGCTGCAAGCCGGTGCGGATAGTACTGCCCCACCCTCCCGGCGACTCAATTCACTCCAGATTCACAAATACCGGCAGTGCGTTAACCACCATTTTTTGTCCGCCAGGTCGTCAGCAGATCAACATCAATTAAGTTGATGTATTTAATGGCCAGTGCCTCTCGAATCATCACGTCGTAATTGGACAGTGTGAGCAATTTGCATTCTGCTTGCTCAAACGCCCTTTTTGCTTTTTCAAAATTATAGGTAAACAGCGCCAGCACACCCACGACTTCCACCCCGTATTCCCGCAAGGCTTCCACTGCGGACAGGCTGCTTCCTCCCGTCGAGATCAAATCTTCCACGACCAGCACTTTGGCCCCTTTTTTCAATTCACCCTCGATCAGGTTTTGCCGGCCGTGTTCCTTGGCTTTGCTGCGGACATAGGCGAAGGGCAGATCCAGGGCTTCCGCAAGCATTAAGCCGTGGGCAATCCCTGCTGTTGCTACGCCGGCCACGGCGTCAAAGTTGCCAAATTCTTTGGATTTTTGCACCAAACCGGCTTTTATCAGCCGTCGGGTATCGGGATGCGAAAGGGTGATTCGATTGTCGCAATAAATGGGGGACAAAATACCAGATGCCCAGGTAAAGGGTTTTTGCGGGCTTAACTTAATTGCTTTTATTTGCAGCAATTGCTTTGCGACGTCAGATGCGATGTTCACTGATTGGAATATTTAGCCACTGAAAATTACAAGTTGAAGCAGAAATCTTTTTTGTGAGCCCGTTATGTTATCGATTGATCGGGAAAAGTCGAAATGGGCCGGCAAATAATTACTAATTCAAATTGATTGTTAAAAAACGACGGCAAATGTATAAAATTTACATTAACGAAACCCCGCTGCTACTGACTACAATTGAAGAGGCGAAAAAATTTGGAGCTCCGAGTGACAAAATACTGATTCTCCGGTATGCCGGTAAAAAGAAATTCCTGCTCAATGTCGTCAACCAGCTGGAAAATTCTCAGCGGTTCGACCGGGTTGTTGTTTTCCATAAAGATGTCGAGGAACTCTGGGCCACTTTCCGGCGAATCTTCAAAATCGTGGAGGCAGCAGGCGGTGCTGTATTTAATGCCGACAACCAGCTGCTGATGATTTACCGCCGCCACTGTTGGGATTTGCCCAAAGGTAAAATCGACGCCGGCGAATCTCCCGACGAGGCTGGCCTCCGGGAAGTAACGGAAGAAACGGGCATCTCCCGTTTGCAACTGGGGCCCCACCTGACCGACACCTGGCACACCTACCAGGAAAAAGGAAAACGCATTTTAAAGAAAACCTATTGGTACATCATGCAGACCGACCAATCGGAGCTGATTCCCCAAACGGAGGAGGATATCGAAAAAGCCGAATGGCGCAGTTTGCAGAACTTTCTGGCGGCTCCCCCCGGACGGGTTTACAACAGCATTCTGGAAGTGATGCAACTCGCCGGGGAACAACTGCCGGAGCATCAGACCAAAGCATAACCCGATAATCGCCGTGGTTCAAAAACCACCCCTTTGACAACCTCAAATTCGCTCAATAAAAAGCATAGAACAATGGATAAATTCCTCCAGGCGGCCTACGAGCAGGCCCTGAAAAGTTACCGGGAAGGCGGCATCCCCATTGGTTCAGTATTGGTCCACCAGGGAAAGATCATCGGTGCCGGCCACAACCAGCGGGTACAAAAGGGCAGCGCCATTCTGCACGGCGAGATGGATGCCATCGAAAATGCCGGCCGCCAATCCGCTGCTGTTTACAGAGCTTGCACGATTTACACGACCCTTTCCCCCTGCCCCATGTGTTCGGGAACGATCGTCCTGTACGGCATCCCGCGGGTAGTGGTCGGGGAAAACCAAACTTTCCGGGGGGCCGAGAAATGGCTGGAAGAGAACGGGGTCGTTGTCGAATTGGCCAACAGCGCAGCCTGTGCCGACCTGATGAAAAAATTCATTTCCGAAAAACCGGAGCTGTGGAATGAAGACATTGGCGTGTGATCCTCCGCCCTTGATTTTCACCCTCCTTTCGTTTACGCAACTACCATGAAAATTCGACGCATCGTCCTTCGCAACCTCCATTCTATCCGGGACCAGGTAGAAATTGATTTTACCCGGAGCCCCCTGGCCGACACCGGCCTGTTTGCGATCATCGGGGATACCGGCGCCGGGAAAACAACCATTCTGGATGCCGTCACCCTGGCGCTCTACGGTAGCATTTGCCGGCAATCCGACGCTAAGGACACCCTGTCTTACGGAGCCGAGGAAGGCATGGCCGAATGTGAATTTGAGTCCCGGGGCCAATTGTTCCTGGCCCAGTGGCGGGTTCGCAAAACCCGATCGAAAAAAGCCGGTCAACAATTGAAAGCTGAACGATCGATCTCGGTGTATGAGGAGAAAAGCAAATCCTTTCACATTGTGGCCGAACGGAAAGTCAGGGAGGTCGACAGTTATGTGGAGGAAGTGACGGGGCTGGATTTTTCGCGCTTCACCCGTTCGGTCATGCTGGCCCAGGGTGACTTTGCCGCTTTTCTCAAAGCCAGTCAGAAAGACAGAAGCGAATTACTGGAACGGATTACCGGCACCGAGGTCTATTCCGAATTGTCGAAAGCTGCCCTGGAAAGAAAAAACCTGGAGCAATCAAAGCTTCAGGTCCTGACCGAAAAGCGCGATACCCTGAAAATTTTATCCAAAGAAGAACTTAAGGAAAAAAAGGCCCTTTTAAAACAAAAACAAAAGGAAAACAAAGCCATCAAACTGGAACTCGAACAGACCAAAACCGATCTGCAATGGTGGCAACAACTGGGCAAACTGGAAAAACAACAATCGTCTGCACTGGCCAGTACCGAACTTTTAAAGGAGCAAACCAGCAATCTCCAAACCGATCTTTTACGACTGGATAAACACCAAAAATCCCAACCCCTGCACCCTGCGCTGGCGCGGCTCGATGACAAAACCGCCGAGATAAAACTGATCGAGGCAGATCTCCGGCAACTCAACTCCCGCCTGACTGAACTGGTGGAAAAGGAAGCCGGACTCAGCCTGGCATTTACCAACAAAAAAGAGCATTACGATGCCCTGAAAAAAGAACAACCCACCGCCAATAAACTATTCGACCAGGTAGCTGCACTGGATGTCAAAATCCAGAACCAGGAGATAAGCTGGCAAAAAACGCAAACTGCTTTTTCCAACTGGCAAAAAAAACTGGAACAGGCGCTCCTGGAAAAAAGTGAGTTGGAAACTAAAATAGCCGGACGGCAAAAAGTTTTGGCGGAGTTGCAGGCATGGCTGCAGGAAAACGCTGCCCTGGCTGACCTGCCCAAAGACCTGCCGACCATCGAACATTTCCGGATCTCTTTAGGGGAAATTTTTAAAGAACGGGGGAATCTCGAAACAAATCTCAACTCCGCCAACCGACAATTAGCACTCAATCAACAAAAAGTCGACCATGCGAAACAACAGTTGTTGGCTTTGGAGGCTGATCTGGTGCAACGCACCACCGAATTCAACAGCCTCGCTCCCGAAAACTTTGCCACTGACCGGCAGGACCTGCTGGAAAAACTGGGGCGCGACATCGAGGCACTGGCCGAACAGCAAAACCTGTTGTCCCGGGTAACGGCCAAAAATGTGGAGTACCGCCAATTAATGGTCGAGATACAGAACCACGAGGAGCGATTGGAAGACCTTAAAACACAGCAAAGGTCACTGGATTTTACTTTCGATCAGCTTGAGGAAGAGTACGAGCGCGCTGCCGCTTCGCTGCGCTTTAAATCCGAAATTTTCCGGCAACAACAGGCCATCGCCAACTACGAAAAAGACCGGGCGGAACTACAGGACGGCGAACCCTGCCCACTGTGCCTGTCGACCGAGCATCCTTTCCGCCAGCAGGCCTTCACACCTTATTTTGACCAGGCCAAAGAGGAATTCAACCGGGCCGAAACGACCTGCCAGCAATTGCAAACGCAGAGAACCCAGCTCATCAAACAACACCTGGAACTGTCTTCCCTGATCCGCCAGATCGACAGCAGTACCGATGGCGAACTTGCTAAATTGAAGAAAAAAATGGAGGAGAAAGAACGGGAGATCGCCGCCCTCGCCCATCTGGTAGAGCCCGAGGATTTTGCCAGGTCTGCCGGTGGATGGCTGGAAGAAAAACTAACCGGTTTTGAAACGGCCATTAAAAATAAAAAACAGGCGAGAGAACAACTGACGGAACTCAACGGCCAGCTTTCCCGGCTGGAACAGCAACAGCGGGAACTCGGGACGGAACTCAAGGACAGCCAGTTCGCCCTGCAGGATACGAAGAAAAGCATCGGGCATCTGCAGGAGAACATTCAGAACTTAACCAACAGATTCGATCAATTGAGCCACGAACTCAACCAGATGCTCGGTAAATACGGTTACCAGTTTTCGGTGGATGGCGGAAGGGCCCTGTTTGCGGAGCTCAACGCAAAAGAAAGGGACTACAGCGTGAAACACTCGGCCCATGCGCAGGAAGAAAAGCAACTCGGACTTGATCAACAAGCTCTCGCCCAAACCGTAAAAACAGTGGAAAACCTCCGGCAACAAACGAAAAACCTGGCGGAAGAACAACAACGGGAACAATCAAGCCTGGAAGCGTTGCGGCTGGAACGGGAAAACCTGTTCGGCCAGAAAGACCCCGCCCGGGAAAGGGAGTTGATGCTGAAAAACCTGGAGGCCAGTGAGACTGCGTGGCACGAAGCCAAAAACCTGTTCGACCAGACCAAAGAAGCCGTGCAATTGACTCGCCAGTCCCTGCAATCGCAGCACCTGCGGCTGGAAAAAGAGCAAAAATCCAGAGAGGAAATCATCGGGCAGCTGGCAGCAGACATGAAAAAGCTGGGCTTCGAAAACGAACAACAGCTGCGAGCCGCCATCCTGACGGAGGCTGACGCCAACCGGATTCAACAACAGTCAAAACAGCTGGAACAACAGCGAATTGAGTTGGCCCAGCAGCAAAAAATGATCGCACTGGCTTTAAAAGAGCACCAGCAAAAAGACAAAACCACCGAGACCGAAGAAGTACTCCGGCTCAAACTGCCCGACCAGGAGACCCAGTATTCGGATATCCAGCGGACCATCGGCGCCCTGGAGCAGCAGCTGAAAGATAACGAGGCTTTACAGGCTGAATCGTCCCTGCTGCTAACCCAAATCGACACCCAACGATCCACTTACAATCGCTGGAATGCTCTTTACGATCTGATCGGCTCTTCCGACGGTAAAAAATTCCGCATTTTTGCCCAGGGGCTGACCCTCCAGAAATTGGTACACCTGGCCAATCAGCACCTCAAAAACCTGTATGGCCGGTACCTGATCATCAAGCGGCCGGGCGATGACCTTGAACTCGACATCATCGACACCTACCAGGCGGAAAATGTCCGTTCGATGCAATCCTTGTCGGGGGGTGAAAGCTTTTTGGTCAGCCTGGCCCTGGCGCTCGGACTGTCTGACCTGGCCGGACGCAATACCAACATTCAATCCTTATTTATCGATGAGGGATTTGGCACCCTGGACGATCAGGCTTTGGATCTGGCCCTCAACACCCTGGAAAATTTACAGGCTAAAGGAAAAACCATCGGGATTATTTCCCACGTCAAAGAATTGAAAGAACGAATTTCCACTCAGGTAAAAGTGGTAAAAAAAGGCGGGGGCACCAGCATCGTCGAGATAGTGGGTTGATTTAGTCCGACACCCCACATGGCAGTCTGCTTCGTATTCGCCAGTAACAATATTCGCCGTTTTCAGTACTGTGTAACAAAAGTTTCTTTAAAATTTTACTGAGACATGTGGGCCGGAATTTTTGACTTTCATTGAGGCAGCCAACTGCTTGGTCCAAGGGGGTTTTAAGGGGCGGCGTCGTTCCGATGCATCGG
>JBFIJS010000266.1:0-6053 GCA_041600595.1 Saprospiraceae bacterium
GATTTTCAGCCGGTAGGTTGATTGGTAGTCGCTCGACTCAAAAGCCTCCTGCTCGTAATACGCCTGGAATTTTTTCACAACAGAATCCAACTGCATTTTCGCTTTCTTGACATCCTCCACTTCCAGTTGCATATCTCCGTCCCGGATGATCTTTTTCACCCGGGGAGTGGCTTCCGGTTTTGCTCCAGCTTCTTCAGCCTGTTGCGGGGGTGGCGTATTTGTTGGCGGGGGTGGCACTTCGCCCATTTCAAGGTCTTCTGCCAGGGAGGCCGTCTTACCCATTGGGGGAAGGGACTGTTCGGAAAAATCATTACAACCAACCAACAGAATCAAAAAGCCGAAAAGAAATATGTTTTTCATGGTAAAGGTTTGAGCACGGTGTGAAAAGGTTTGTACTGTAAAACAGCGATGTTGTAGATGCATAATTCCTGCGAAAAACATAAAGCCGCCGGATATTTTTACCAAAAGAAAATGGGCCTGCCTTAATAAAGCACAACCTCTGCACGAAATAGTCCAAAATACAAAGGACTGGATAATTCCCTCTTTTGGCATTTGCCCGTCCGGGCATAATTCCTCAAACCGTGTGGGCAGCAACAGTCCGGGACGGCGGCCCGCACGGTTTAAACCGGCACGATCAACAAAGGAATCCTCGTTTTATTAATCAGCTTTTTCGCCGTGTGTCCGTAGAGTGCATTGTGTAAAAAACTATGGTCGTGCGAACCGGTAATAATCAAATCTGCTTTCAGCTTTTCCGCCTCCTCCAGAATCATCGGAACGGTCGGCCCCTGGATCAGCAAGGCCTCGGCATCAATACCCATATCCTGGAAGTCTTTGGCCACAATCTGCAGAAAGCGATGCTCTGCCCGCAGCTCCTCCGCTCTTTTGTCGCGGATATACTGCGGCCCGACACTGTAACCAACAAACTCCGGATCGGGTGCGGCAATGTGAACGATCCAGACTTTGGAATTAAACCGGTTGCCCAGTTGAATGGCATGCTCGATGAGGGCGCTGGAGGACTCCTCGAAATCTAAGGCAAGAAAAATGTTTTTCATTTTGGTAGTTGTTAAGGTGTGAGAAATTCAGAGAGGAGTGCCGTTTCTGTGTATTTTTCAACAAAATTGCTTTTGGAATTTTTTCGTCTGTTTCTGCGTGCCAGACAAAAATTTGTTTCGAGAACAAGTTTAATCAATAAACGCAGGGAAAAAAAATAAACAGGCAAAAGTTGACTTTAATCAGTTTCTATCGTAATATTGCGATCAAATAAAAAAACTCATGGGAGCGAGCAAATCCACTTCATTTACCAACGAGCAGAACCGGCTGGCAACTTTGGCCAAAGCATTTGCCCATCCGGCCCGGGTAGCCATCATTCAGTATTTACTAAAAACCAAATCCTGTGTGTGCGGTGATATTGTGGAAGCACTCCCGCTCTCCCAAAGTACCGTTTCCCAGCATTTGAAAGAAATGAAAAAAGCAGGCATCATCCAGGGCAATGTGGAACCGCCAAAAGTGTGCTACTGCATTGATCCCAAAGGCTGGGAAGAGGCCAAACTCATACTGGGTGGTTTGCTGGGTCAATTTTCCGGAGAAGGTTGTTGCTGATCGTTTTTCCGGTTCTTTTTGAAAAGAAATTTTTCACCAACTAATCTGATTACCGTGTAATTTAAATTTACTTTAATTTTTTTCCCTGCAAGTGGGCCGAAGGATTCATTTCGCTTTGAGGCATGAGACTGCTCGGCCCAAAGGGATTTCCGGGTGTTGCCAAAAGAGCGACTTTTCCTGATCCGCATTTTTTAAACATACTTAAATTACAGAGTACTGATATCCTTTTTTTTAACTTAAATCATCGTAAAATACCGATTAACTATGAAAAGATTTCATGTTCATTTACGGGTCAAAGACCTGACAGAAAGTATCCGTTTCTACAACGCTTTGTTTCATGCTGAACCATCCGTACAAAAAGGTGACTACGCCAAGTGGATGCTATCCGATCCTCAATTGAATTTTGCCATTTCCACGGGTGAAGGGGACGCAGGCATCCGCCATTTGGGGTTGCAGGCGGACGATGCAGAAGGGCTGAAAGAAATTTACCAAAACCTCCAACAGGCCGACGGCACCATTCTCGAAGAGGGTGATACCACCTGCTGTTATGCCAAAAGCGAAAAGTCCTGGATCACCGATCCGCAGGGGGTGGCATGGGAGGCCTTTTACACCTACGGGGAATCGACCGTGTACGGTCAGGGAACCCACGAAAGGGTGGCTCCCGAACGAATGGAAGCCTGGAATGGCAACGAAAATGCCGCCGCAACAGGAGGATGTAAAACCGCACTGGACCTGCCGGTCGTGAAAAGCAAATGCTGTTGAGGGCTGCTACTGCCGGTCAATAACCGCCGAAATATCTTCTTAAAAACCACTCTACCGACAAAAGCCCCATCAACAAAAAGAAGATCCATTTCACATTGATGAGTGAGCGGGTACGCGTGGAAGAATACACAATCGGCTTCATTTCCCTGGCTGTCAGGGCTTCGCTCAGGCCAGCCATTTGGTTTTGGTAAAACAGTGCACCTCCGTATTCGCTGCTGAGATTGCGGAGCATTCCGTGGTCGGCAGTCGTTTCGTAAAGCTCCAGCTGTATGGGCTGAACGCTGAACTGACCATCGAAAGTGAGGTTTTGCCCGCCGTAGGAAACACTCGATCTGAAGCGGTAACTGCCTACCGGTAACACCCCTGCCGAGAGGGTATATGCATTGACCGTGCGGTTGAAAGTAAAGGGAAAATCGCGGCCATCCGTATTGGTAATGGTCAGGCTGACATCCGGTTCGTTGATGAGCTCATAACTTTCATTGTAAAGCTCGGCGTCGAGGATGACCGGTTCGTTTTCGTTAAAAATATTCTTGGCGACGGACACCCGAAAACGTCGTTTGTCCGATTTCAGGGTCACATACTGGAAGTTTTTTCCAATCAAACTTTCAAAAATATCGTGATTTTGGTGCTGCAGGTAATCAAACAGCCGCCAGCGCCACAGTCCTTCGGCAGCAAGCACCCCGATTTTCACTTCGCTATCCGTACCAAAAAGCAACAGCGGATATTTGGTGTCCACCTTGCCGATTCGCTGGTAAAGCAGCACCTGTGCGTCGCCACGTACCGAAAAGTCACCAAAAGGGGCAATCAGCGGATTGAATGTCGGCAGGTTATTGCGGAGTTCTTCATTGATGGTAAACAGGTTAAAATCATTGGCAAAAATCCCCTGCACCGGGTTGGGGTTGTTGGCATTTCCCTGAATAGTCAGCAAGGGTTGTACCTGGTTGAAACGGGCCAGGTTGGTCTGGGTACCGACTATGAACAAGTGCGGGATTTTACGGCTTTGCAGTTTGTTCATCACGGCGGCAAGGTCGTTCTGCACACTCGGCAGGTTGTGGAGTACCACAAAATCGAAATCCTCGATCTTTACTTTTAAACTGCTGATATAATTGGTTGTGACCTGATAATTCCGGTTTTTTTCCAGGGTTTGTTTTAAGGCGGAAATGTCGGGGTGCGGCGAATTGGCCAGGATCAATAACTTCTGACGAGCGTCCAGAACGTCGACAAAAAATTCTTTGACGTTGTTGCCGGTGGTTGCTTCACCGGGGATGCTGCTGAGTGCGATCCGGTAGCGCTGTACCCCGCCCTCGTTGGCGTCCAGGATGATTTCCCGGGTGGTAAAAAAATCATCTTTATCGATGTTGACAGGAATTTCCTGCAATTTCCGGGCATCATTTCCCACTACTTTGGAAATACTCATGGTGGAGGCACTACCGCCGGCATTGCGGGCGGCGACATCCACCTGCACGCTGAACTTATCACCGAGGTAGGCAATTTTATTGTGAAAAACCCGCTTGAGGAGCAAGTCCTTCTTCTGCACTGTATCACCCAGCGCAACGGCGTAGACCGGCACGTTTAATTTTGACCCGATATAAAGCGGATTGCTTCCTTCGTTGTAAATCCCGTCGGTTGCCAGGATCACTGCCCCCAGGTTCTGATTGCCATAAATATCACTCACCTCCGTCATCACGTTGGAAATATTGGACACCTTATCGGTCAGCTCAAAATCGACTCCTTCCCGGACTTCACTGCCAAAAGCATATTCTTTTACCTCGAACTCTTCCTCAAGTTGATCTTTAAGTCCCTGCCAGTCAGCCTGAAAGGTGGCCAGTTCGCCTTCCTTAAAAGCAGTTCCCACCGACTCGGACTGGTCCATCGCCATGACGACGACGGGTTTTTTGGTTTCGGTAAACAAGGATTTGAGCAAGGGTTTTAGCAGTAAAATGGCCAGCAAAGAGACGGTCAGAAATCGAAAGACGCCCAGTATTTTATGTAAATTGGGATGTTGTGCAACAAAGGTTTGGTCCTTGTAGTAAAGAGTCAGTGCATAAGCCAGGCCCAGTGCCACACAAAGCAACAGGTACCAGGCCGGGTATTGAAAACTAAGATTTTCCATTTATTCCAGTTCGTGGTTCGGTGGGCAGTTTGCAGAATGCAGTTTGGCTCGTGAGGTTGTTTAGCTGCCCTTTTCCTAAAGTTTGCAAAAGTCTGAAAACGACAGGGAATTTGGGATTTTTACTTTTTCAAGGAAAACGCATCCCAAACTTTGCCTATCATCGGATGTTTAAACAAGAAAGAACGGGCTTAGATCAAGCTCGTTGCTTTTTTCGCAAACTTTTTGCAAGGAGGGTTTGGAAAAGAAGAACGGAACGGCTGAATGGCGGCCTGCCCGACCCAAACTGTTCCCAGCCAACCGAGGCTGGTTATTTTAAGGTTCTTTTAAACTTTTTGACCAACGGCTTTTTACAATCTATTTCCCCCTAACTTCGTTGTTTTTTACAGCGATCGGGGAACAACACTGAACGCTGTTGGCACCTGCCGCAAACGAGCGGTTTGCAACATAATTCGGAACATCAAACCAATCCGATTTTAAATTTATCTCAAAATACTGGACGGTTTTATGGTCTACTGGCTCCATGCACACCCACGCAGCTCGCCAGACCTGACACCATCCGGCTTGTTTAATTATATTGTTTATGTTTAAGAAATCACTGATCGTATCTGCCCTGCTCCTATGTTTTACGCTGCAAATGAACGCCTCCATGATCCTGTTACCCATGGACTTAGAGCAACGCAACCACCTCAAAGCCTACGGAATTACCTATTGGGTACTCGAACTGAATGTCGAAGCCTGGTGGCTGTTGAATTACCGCGGCGGTAGTTTTGCCTTCCCCCACTCCACCGTTTTTGAAAAAGAATGCAAGACCCGCGGCGTCAGTTACGAGGTCATCCCCGATGCTGCCTTCAACCGTATCATGGATGAGATCAGCCAACCCGAAGTCAATCAGGATGTCATGAAACTGGAAAAGGCTCCCAAAATCGCCGTGTACACCCCGTCCGATGGGTTCAAAACCAGCAAAGGCGAAAACATCCAGCCGTGGGACGATGCCGTAACCCTGGTTTTGACTTATGCGGAAATTCCGTTCGATGAAATTTACGACGATGAAGTGATGAACGACAAACTCGTCGAATATGATTGGCTGCACCTCCACCACGAAGACTTCACGGGACAGTACGGAAAATTTTATTCCGGATTCCATTCCCAAACCTGGTACAAGGAAAATCAGGAATTATCGGAGGCCATGGCCCAAAAGCATGGTTTTCAAAAAGTTTCTCAACTAAAACTGGCCGTTGTCAAAAAGATCAAAGAGTACGTTATTGGCGGTGGGTTCATGTTTGCCATGTGCTCGGCCACCGATACTTACGACATCGCCCTCGCTGCTGAAGGCGTGGACATCGTCGATAAATATTACGACGGCGACGCTCCCGACCCCAACGCCCAGCAAAAACTTGATTTTTCGAAAACGTTTGCTTTCGAAAATTTCCAACTGGTCAAAAACCCCCTCGAATACGAGCACTCTACCATTGATAACCATTATGGCCGCAATGTGAACCCCGAGCAAGACTATTTTACGCTGTTCGATTTTTCGGCCAAATGGGATCCCGTACCCACCATGCTCACCCAGTGCCATACC
>JBFIJS010000267.1:0-6050 GCA_041600595.1 Saprospiraceae bacterium
CAGTTGGAAGGACAACGGACTGTTCTGGAAAAAGAACGGGCACTGGCCCGGCAGCAGGCGTCTTCTTTGAAAAACGAACTCGACAGCTATGGCCAACAACTGACCGACCAAGCCGCCCTGCTCCGCCAACTGGCGCAGGTGCAACTGGACAACGGTGAGATTGATTTTTTTCGCTTTGTACAGAGTATTCAAATGGCCCTGGCCTCCGAACTGGACTTCCTTGATCTGCAGTATCAGTATTTGGAAGCAGTGCTGCGGGTGGAATATTTAAAATAAAAAATTGGCAACTGCCATTACGGGAAAGATTTTGACTTCTCCGGAATGGATGGTTCATGAATCAAATTTTATAAAAATGAAAAATATCTTTTTGAAAATAAACAGCATCTTCTTCGCCCTGTCCTTACTGGCAGGCTGCTCCAGCGACCACAGCCATGACAATGAGGAAACTCCGGCGGCTGACCACGCCCCAGCTACTATCCATCTCACCGCAGAACAAATGGCCCTGGCTGGCATCGAAATCGGCCAACCCGAGAAGCGTACGTTGTCGGAAAAAATCAACTGCACGGGCACGGTAGAGGTGCCACCGCAGAGTTTGGCATCGGTCTATTCGCCGGTGCAGGGGTTTGTAAAAAAGGTGGTGCACCTGCCGGGCGACTATGTGCGCAAAGGCGAGGTGCTGACAACCATTTCCCACCCCGACCTGGTGAAGCTGCAACGGGAGTTTTTGGAAGTTAAAAGTCAGCTTTCCTTTTTGGAAAACGACTATTTGCGGAAGCAAAAACTGACCGCAGGCGATGCTACTTCGCAGCGCTCGCTGGAGGAGGCCCAGGCCAAATTCGGTCTGGAAACCGCCCGTTTCAATGGCCTGAAAGCGGAACTGGACATGATTGGTATTTCTACCAAAAAACTGGAGGAGAGCGGCGAGGTGCAGGGATGGATTACGCTATCATCGCCAGTGAGCGGGTACATTTCGCAGGTAGCCGTTAATTTGGGGAAACTGGTTACGCCCAACGACCTGCTGTTCGAGGTGGTGGACAACAGCCATACGCATCTGGAATTGCGGGTGTTTGCCAGGGATTTGTCCAGCATTAAAGACGGGCAGCGCATTGAGTGCAGCATGCCGGGAAGCAGTGAGGTATATCGGGGAGAGGTGCATTTAGTGGGAAAAATGATCGACCTGGAAACCAAAACGGCCATGGTGCACGGCCATTTTGAAAAGGAACCAACTCCCCTGGCGCCGGGGACGTTCATGCAGGCGACCATTTTTACCGAAGGAAAAGAAGCCTGGACCGTGCCGGAAACGGCAGTGGTGCGGCAAGGCGGTGAAACGTTTATATTTATCAAAAATAAGGATGGGTTTGAGAAAGTGGCGGTGCAGGCAGGCCTGTCGGCGGATGGCTACGTGGAAGTTGCCGGCCCCGATTTTTCAAAAACCCGTGAAATTGCGCTGGCCGGAGCTTACTACCTGAATGGTAGCGAGGGGGAGACAAGAGGACACTCACACTAACAGACCGGTAAAAGAAGTGAGGCTGTATCAAAAGGTTGATAGAGTTTATTTTGTTGATATTTAAAAAATGGTTTTCCAGTGTTTTAAATATCAACTCTATAAACCATCATCAACATTTATCAACTTATGGTTCAGCCCCACTTCCCATTTTGCTTTTTGGCAGTACTGCCCTTATTTTTGCATCTATTTAAAACCCAACCGGACCAAGGTTGTTAACAAACAAAAAAATAAAACAATATTGACATGGCAATAATGATAACGGACGAATGTATCAATTGTGGAGCTTGCGAACCGGAATGCCCCAATAATGCGATCTACGAAGGTGGCATCGAATGGGCTATCGCAGATGGTACCGACATCCAGGATTCCTACGAATTGGAAGACGGCAAAAAAGTAGGGGCAAAAGATAAAAACGACCCGGTTTCAGAAGATTTTTATTACATTGTGCCTGATAAATGCACGGAGTGCAAGGGCTTCCACGAAGAGCCACAGTGTGCTGCCGTTTGCCCGGTAGATTGTTGTGTGCCGGATCCGGAGCGGGAAGAAACAGAGGATGTGCTGCTGGCCAGAAAAGCGAGGCTGCATTTATGATCGCCACGGATTCTTGTATCTTCGAAGAGCCCGGGCGTCACCTGGAAGCTGCATATTCCGCTAAAAAGGTTTTAGTTTTCATAGCTTTAGATTTTTTGTAACCCACCTGCTTTCAGGGTGGGTTTTTTGTTTTGCAGCCGGCCATCGGTTACCCTTTTTGACGGGCAGTTTTCGTTTTCGCTTTTCCATTCTTTGTGAAGGCGGAGGAAAAGTTAATTTCACTGCTCGTTTTCACCGTGCAATCGCTGCCCGAAGGAGACCAACCAAACGATCCTGCTTTCTATATTTCACCGAAAAAACTTTCTGCATGAATAAATATTACCCTTTTGCTTTGGCTTTCTTGTCCCTGCTCTGTGCCCGCATTTCAACCGGACAGATTACCTTTTCCGACCAAACCCAGCTCCTCCATAATCCGTTGGGCTTCACCAGTGGCAATGTGCTGGCGGTATCTGATGTAAATGGCGACGGGCTCGACGACATCGTCCGGATGAACAACAGCAGCATGCTGACCATAGAATACCAAACCCCCAACGGAGAACCGTTTCTTCATTATACTTTTGGAAATGTACCGGGTGATGCCTGGGCCATTGTCGTCGGCGATGTGGACAATGACGGCTACGGTGACATCATGGCCGGTGGAGCTTACGACGGCGTGAAAGTTTTGCGGGCCATGGACAACGGGGCTTTTTTCCTCTCCTCGACCCTCCCCGGGCCGGGTCTGTTTGTGCAGGGCAGCAATATGGCCGACATCAACAACGACGGCTACCTCGATATTTTTGCCTGCCACGACGACGGCGAAAGCCGTATCTGGGCTAACGACGGAACGGGCGCCTTTGTCCAGGCCGACGAGTGGATTGATATGAGAACCGACCCCGTTTCTGACAACTCCGGCAACTACGGCAGCGTCTGGACTGACTTTGACAACGACGGCGATCTCGACCTGTATATCGCCAAATGCCGCATCGGCGTCACCAACCCCGAAGACCCGCGGCGCATCAATGCTCTTTTTGTCAATGACGGTCAAAATAACTTTCACGAAGCAGCGGACGAATACGGGCTGAAAATCAAGCACCAATCCTGGACCGCTGATTTTCAGGACATTGACAACGATGGCGACTTCGATTGTTTTGTCACCAACCACGACTTCGATTTACAACTATTGGAAAATGACGGTGCCGGGCACTTTACCGACATTTCCGTGGCGGCAGGCATTGCCAAAGGCAATGGCTCCAACTTCGTGCAGGGCATCATGAAAGACTTTGACAACGATGGATTCATGGACATCATCACCGCCCAGCCCACCCTTTTCTTTCGCAACAACGGCAATAAAACCTTTACGGAGATCGACCCCTTCGGAGAAGACTTTGGCTCGCTGGCCGCCGGCGACCTCAACCACGACGGCTTTATCGATCTTTATACTTCTTACCAGAACGGCTTCAACAACCCCAGCAACACCCCCGACAAACTCTGGATCAACGACGCCAACACCAACCATTTCCTCTCCGTCCGGCTGGAGGGTGTCCAGAGCAACAAAATGGGCGTTGGTGCCCGGATCGAAATACACGGCAGCTGGGGTATTCAGGTGCGGGAAGTACGTGCCGGGGAAAGCTACGGCATCATGAACTCCCTCACCCAAACCTTTGGACTGGCTGCGGAAACGGTCGTAGACTATGTGTTGGTAAAATGGCCTTCCGGAACGGTCGATGTGGTCCTCGACGTAGCCGCCGACCAGCACATACTGATTCAGGAAGGGTCAACCTGCGAGTTGCCTGCTTTTACCCTGAACAATGGGCTGGAGGCCACTATCCTTTGTGGCAACGAGAGCATCACCCTGGAAGCCCCCGCCGGCTATACCTACCTGTGGAACAACGGCAGCACGGAGCAGTCAGTCACCACCAGCTCTCCGGGTAACTACAGTGTCGTCATTGTGAACGACCAGGGCTGCGTGGCGGCTTCCCAAACCGTAAAAGTGCTGGAAGAACCCGATCAAACACCGGCGATCGCCATCTTTGGAGATACGATGTTTTGCGAAGGCAACAGCGTAGAACTGGTGGCATCCGCCCTGCTGGTGGATAATTTTACCTGGTCATCAGGGGAAACGACCCCGACCATTACGGTTACCCAAACAGGTGATTATCAGGTGATAGCGGAAGGTTATTGTACAGATTTCCCTTCGGAAATCATTCACGTGGAGGTAATGGCACGGGCCGGTGAGCCGGTTGTCGACGATGTCTCTATTGTGGCGCCGGCCACTGCGATCCTGGAAGCCACCGGCGAAAACCCCCATTGGTTTGAGTCGGTCAATACGCTTACCCCCCTTGCGGTCGGCAACCAGTTCGAAACGCCCGTACTCTCCGAAACGACGACTTACTTTGTAGCCGGTGCCAAAGAATACGGCGGCGGCCCCGCCACCACCGGCATGGCCGAGCAGCAAGGCACCAATCAGTACAGTTCCGCCAATTCGAACGGTCAGATCCGCTTCGAGGTGTACGACTCTTTTGTCCTGAAACAGGTCACCGTCAAGACGGATTCGGCGGGGGTCCGGATCATCGAATTGCTGAATCAAAACAACAACCAACTGCTCGACGCTTTAGAAATAGACCTCCCGGTCGGAGAAACGGTCATTGATCTGAATTTTTCCATTGATCCCGGTAGTTATTCCCTGACCACCAACGGCCCCAACAACGTGGCTGTTTTTGGCCCCGGCAACACCAGCCCGTGGCTCATCCGTTCCAATGAAAACGTGACCTACCCCTATGAAGTCCCCGGTACGCTGAGCATCACGGGTTCCAATTTTGGCGCCGGGTTTTACTATTATTTCTTCAACTGGCAAATTGAAATCAACCCAACCAAATGTTTCAGCGAGCGGGTACCGGTAACGGTCAATGTACAGCCCAACGCCACCAGAGAATCCGCTCCTTTCGGGACATTGTCCGTTATGCCTAACCCTTCCAACGGCTTGTTTACCCTCGAAATAGAGGCATACAAAACCGGCCCGGCGGCCATCGTCGTCACCGATCTGACCGGCCGGCAGGTCTGGGCCGATCAATTCACTGCCCTGCAAAATGCAGTAGAAAGAAGGACCATCGATCTGACGAACGTGTCTGCCGGTATGTTTTTCCTGAAAATAACGGACGGGGAAAGGGCCAGTTGGTTAAAGTTGCTGGTTGAATAATCCAGCATGGCGGCCGGGGTACAGGCAACATTGGGTACTGCCCGTTGTGCCTGATTCCCGGCCGCCGTTGCTCACACCTTGACAAATATTTTCCGTTGGTATAAAATGTAAGCTACCAACAAATTCATGGAAACCATCAACAGGGCAAATGCCAGGGAGGCATTGTTGGGTGACAGCCACGATAGAAATACATTTTGGTAAGTCCAGCTATACATCGACTGATCACCAATCGGGATCGCCCACATCACTTTGGCAATCAAGGAATGCAGGATGTAGATGAAAAGAGGGTTCATGCCAAACCAAAGAAAAGGCTTAATCCAGCCTTTGTAGCCTTTCACATCCACCAGCCACCAAATCGTACCGAGCGTCAGGAGCGCCCAACCACTGTGGTACAGCACGTAGCTGCTGGTCCATATTTTTTTGTTGATCGGAAAAAACTCCCCCCACAACAGCCCGAGCACCACCAGTATAAATCCGACGGCAAACATCGCTGACCACTTCGCGTATTCTTCCATTTTCCGGCGCATCCAGGTGCCGGCCAGGATTCCGGCAATGCAGGTACCAACGGAGGGAATCGTACTCAGCAAGCCTTCCGGGTCCCAGGTTTTCGCCTGGCTCCACAGGTGCCCATCGAGCAAGAGGCGATCGAGCCATGCTCCCAGGTCCTTACCCATTTCAAGGCTGGCGTACCCCTGTCCCGGTACGGGCACCAGGGTCATCAGCCCCCAATAGCCCAGCAGACAGCCGACCCCCACCCAAAACTGTTGTCGGGTAGTC
>JBFIJS010000268.1:0-6041 GCA_041600595.1 Saprospiraceae bacterium
CGGGAGCATTGCGGTGCAAAGTACCCTCGGCGAAGGCACTCGTTTTGCGGTGTCCCTGCCGGTGGAAACGGTCACCCTGCCGCTTGACGACGAGCCCCTGGCCCCGCAGCCGGAAGAAATCGGCAGGGTAGGGGATGACGCTGTTTTGCCTTCCACGGCAGGAAAGGAAAAAAGCCCCCGGCCCCTACTGCTGGTGGTGGAGGACACGCCCGATTTGCAGGACTACATCCGCACCATATTGGAAGACCGGTACGAGGTGGTCACCGCCAGGAACGGGCGGGAGGCACTCGATTTGCTGTTGGGTGAAAAAAACAACCTCCCACTGCCTGTCGACCTGGTCATCAGCGACCTGATGATGCCGGAAATGGATGGCTACCAATTACTGACTTCGCTGAAAAGTAACGAGGCGACTCGCTCTATCCCGGTCATTATGCTTACGGCCCGGGCCGACCGCGACGACCGCCTGCGGGCACTCCGCATCGGGGTGGACGACTACCTGACCAAGCCTTTCGACGAAGAGGAACTGATGGTGCGCATCCAAAACCTGCTGAACAACCAAACCGTGCGCAAAGCAACCGCTGCCGAAGAGCCACCCGAGACGGATGCGCCGGAGGTTTCCCAGGCCGAGCAGGAGTGGCTGGAAAACTTCGAAACCTATGTCCAGGACAACTTCGCCAACGATGCCCTGACCATCTCTTTCCTGGCCCAGGAATTCGCCATGAGCGAATCCACCCTGCTTCGCCAGGTCACCCGGCTGACGGGCCTCTCGCCCAAGCAGTATCTACAGGAAGTCCGGCTGGATGCCGCCCGCCAGTTGCTGGAAAACCGGGCTTACCGCACCGTCGCACGGGTAGCAGTAGCAGCCGGGTTCTCCAATGCCGGGACATTCACCCGCAATTTCAGTAAGCGGTTTGGAAAATCACCGGTTGAATATCTAAATGATTGATTTTTAGCGATTTATTTTCTTTCCTGACAAAAAATTACATCCCCTGAAGATGAAATTTGACGGATTTCGGCACACATTTGACGGATTTTGACCACTCCTCTTTCCCACCTTTGCTATCGTCTTTCGGAAGGAATTGTCCCAGTTGATATTTAAGATTTTCTACCGACGAAACATGTAAGGTTAGTCTGGTTTTCTTTGCGGGCAACGACAACGGCCTTGCTCTTGCGAAGTTGTGCCTGATGAAGTTAAACGGACGTAGGGACTTAGATAAGCAAAACATCACCACTTTAAATTTTTATAAGATGAACACATTACCTCCCATCCTATTTGTCCTATCTCCCACGGAGATGGCAAGATTTCCACCTTTCTTTTTCTGCAAAGATTATCGCCACAGTGGCATAAACGCAGGCCGGTATGCTTATTTAAATTTAAAGTGATTAACCGTTCTGCCTCTTTTTTTAACAGAGAAAAACCCGCCTTTGACGCTGCTTTATTGGAGTGTCAAATGGAGAAGAACCTCAAATTACATGTCTTTTGAAAAGGAGGAAGCCGAAAATCCTGTAAAGAGTAGGCGAAATAATTAAAATCGAACTATCAACTATGAAAAAGTTACTTTTTTTGATGCTGGTTATTGCACTCACAGCAACGGCACATGCCCAATTATCTTCAGAGTTTTTTGATATCGAAATAAAAGAAGTAAATCCTAACAATAGTTATATATGGAATGACAGGGGAAGTGGAGCAGATGCTGATGTGGCGTTCTGGAAGGTAATTCCTTCACCAGGATACTATACGCTAGGACATTTCACCACTTCTTACCACCAAATAAATCCGGATAACGGGCAAAAAGCTCCGGTAACTATTACACTTAGACCTAAACCCGGTTATGAAAGTTTGCTGGCTGCCCCCATTGGTTACGATAAGATATGGGACGATGCTGGTTCAGGTTCTGATGATGACGTTCAGATCTGGCGAATGAAATGCCCTGAGGGTTATGTTTCAGTGGGCGATGTGGCCACCGCCAAGGAAAACGACAAATCCCCAGCGAATGATTGCCGGTGTATTAAACGACAAGCCCGAAATAGTAAGGGTGAAACAATAAACCTTGTGACAAGAGCTAACTATCTCAACTTCGCCAAAGAAGGCGAGAGTGGGCCCAAAGCATTCTGGACTGATAGTGGGTCGGGTGCAAATAAAGATGTATCCATTTGGTTGATGAACACCAATCAAACTCCACCTAAGAGAAATCAGGTATATATGGTTGCCAGTACATTTCGGGCTAACAAATACCATACGGCTCCTCCTGCCGAGGATTGTTATGCACTTGTTTTAGAGTTTCCTCAAAACGATATACTTGAACGTGTGGATATGCTTGATAAAAAAGTTAAGTTGAAAGGGCCTCAGTTGCCAAGTGACCAGGAAATGAAGGCATCAGAGGTTGTACAGGAATATACGCTGCCATTTTTTGCTGTCCAGGACCCTGATTACAAATCGCAGTTAGCGCAATTTTTGGCAAGCCCTACGTACAAGGTTAAAAGGTTTACTTCATTTGTAGCTATTGACAGCTATGAACCTATCAATACAGAAACAAAAGAATTTTCTGTGACCACTGGCAAAAGTGAAGAGACAAACTATAATAATGAGGTAGGTGTCGCACTTGGGGTGTCGGTTGAAGTTGGCGGAGAAGCAGGCATAGCAGTTGCAGGCGGTCATGTAAATGTTACCGCATCGGTAGAAGTATCCTACAGCCATTCATGGGGTGGTGCTACTTCCAACTATGAAGAACGGAGCTTTACCTATCCGCAGACTGTCACAGGGGGATGCTTCGGTGTGCTTTTTCAGGCAAAAAGCACCTACATGATCTACAGGAAAGATGGCTCGATGGTAGGATCTCCAGTTGAAGTAAAAGTCAATGAATTTTATACAGATGAATGGTGTCCGGAAGGCGTGAAGAAGGAGGACGATGATGACTCCAAGGAAAATAGACGGGTGGTTAGCAGCCCCAATACCATCACCTTCACCATTGATGCGCCTCCCGGCAAAACGGTCATTCTCGAAGGAAGGCTGGAAATTTACGATGGCAAAGTGGTCAGTACACCGGAGGGTCTCAGTGTTGCAGTGCCGGCACGTGTCTACCAATCTGAAGTCGGAAAGGTGATAAAGTTCGCTTCGGCAAATGATATTATCTCGACTGGCAAGAAGCTCTCTCCTTCCTACACGAAACTGGCTTGGGTGAAAATGGAATCTGTACCGAATAGCTATTCAAACAACATCATATCGGGTACCGGGGAAAGTCATGCATTCTTTGCTCCCGGAAATCATAATAACTGCCTGTCAGGAGGTCATAATAACAAATGGGATTATGTCAAATCCCCAACTCCGCTTACGACCGGGTGGCATCATGTGGCCGTTAGTTATGATGCTACACGAAGACAAATGAAACTCTACCAGGACGGCGAACTTGTAAGCAGCAATGATAACGTGCCAAATTTCAATTCGATTGATTTGGGGCAAACTCAGATTGGCGGTTACAATGGAGCGCACAACTTCAGGGGGGAGATAAAAGATGCTCAAATTTGGGATTCGGTATTGACGGATGAACAAATAAAAAACATTTACAAGAGGAATACCGAAGGAATATGCGGAAGTACGAACTAAAGGTGTAACATTAATGTGCATAAAAAACAGTGGCCGGATTTGTTTCCGGGCGCTGTTTTTCATTCCTGATAAGGACTCCCAATAAAATAAGGATCTTCCATCGCCTTGCGAAATGCTTCAAGCGCCTCCGGCGAAGAATTGACCCGCCAGTCCAGCTCCTTGTTGATGTTGAACCAGGTGAAAATTTTGAGCCGGGGGTAGTCCGTTTTTATTTTGGTAAAAGCATCCGTGATCCAGGCCGCTTTATCAAAATCTCCGCTCTGAAATTCACCGGTACCAAATTCGGCGATCATCATGGGCTGCGCTCCAAGTACCGAGCAGGAGTCGTACAGCGCCCGGAAACAATTGTCGAAATCACGGAGCGGGCGATCGCCGCCCCAGGGGTCTTTCGGGTAAAAATTATACCCGTCCAGGCCAATCCAGTCCACGTAGGCATCGCCCGGCCAGTAGTTCGACACGTTGTTCCATGGCTCCGTCGACAAGTCTGTCGATGGGCCGTGGGGTACCCACAGCCATTTGACATTGTCGGCCCCGGCCTTTTTAAACCGGTCAACCACATATTTCCAGACCGCCACTACTTTTTCCGGACCGCCATTGGCCTGCCCGTTTTTGTTGCCGCTCCAGACGTACCAGTTGCCGTTGAATTCGTGCAGAAAACGGATCAGTACCCGGTGCTGAAAAGCCTTCGCATCCCGGGCAAAGCGGTCGATGTATGCATCGTGTTTTCCACTGAGCACCTCATTGAAACCTTCGTACCCGTCGGGGCCCGTCTGGCGGGAATTATTCGGGTCGGCCGATGGCCAGAATATTTCCCAGGTGAGGTGGGGAATGATCCCCCGTTCGTGCAGCTTTTGGCAGGCGAGGGTCGGGAATTCATCGTCCCAGGTCGGGAACCAGACCACCGATCCGACTTTTCGTCCGATGGCTTTTTCAAAATCGTCGATCTCGTGCAGGTCGCCGCCGGGCAGGAGTTCGTTGCCATTTTCGGGGTACATGCCGATCACGCAGCCTTTCCAGTCTCACTCTTGGGCTGTTTTCTCTGTCGGGGATTTATTTGTTTGCTCCATACAGGCATTGGTCAATAAGGTGATTGTGAATAGTAAGGACCAGGTTATGAGTTTGTTGTTCATCATCTGTCTTTTGTGTTTTTGTGAATGCCGTTTTTACGATCCAACGGGGTGGCTCTTCCGGCGAATGAAGGTAGGGATATTCTTTTTTTTAGTCATCATCCTGTGTCCATTTCCTGGAAAAACGACTCATGTCGAGCGGCGAAGGTTTTCGCTGTAAACTGGTTTTTTGGACAGGATAAGCAGCTGCAAAGTGCCGGATAAGATGTGGCAACCTTTTTACGAAGTGTATCTTCCGCTGTAAAGCCTTTATTTCGCATAAAAAAGCAAGCGAATGTTGACGTCGACCGTTACTGTCCCTGCCTCACCGACCCGCAAACCAACCATTGATTTGCTACGGGGCTTCATCATGATCGTCATGGCCATCGACCATGCCAATGTATTTATGGGGCCCGGCCATTCCACAGAAGTATGGGGGGTGAGCTTTGCGGATTACCCCGGTTTTGGCGAATGGTTTACCCGTTTTGTCACCCACCTTTGCGCGCCGGGTTTTTTCTTTCTGATGGGGATGTCTATGATTTTGCTTTCGCAAAACCGCGCCGGTAAAGGTTGGTCAGCGGCTAACATAATGGCCTATTTTTTAAAACGGGGTTTGGTCATCATCGCCTGTATGATTTTCCTGGAATTACCTGGCTGGGGAGTGGGCTTATCGGGTGCCGAGACTTCCTCTGCTGGGGAAGGGCCGAGCCTTCCCGGAACCGGGGGAGCAGGATTTGTTATGCCTGCCACCGTTCTGTTTGGACTGGGCATATGTATGATCGTGGGAGGTGTGATGCACGTCTTTAATAAATGGCAGTTGCTCCTGGTAACTGTTTTAAGCTTTGTACTTTCGGGGTGGGTCATTTCCACCGCCGATCCTGCCGAGGCGATTCCTGCCTGGCAAAACCTGCTTTTCATCCCCGGGGAGTCGTCCCTTTTTATGGTCTTGTACCCGTTGGTTCCGTGGTTGGGGATGACGACTTTTGGTATGTTTTGGGCGAAAATAATGGAAGCGCAAGGCGATAAGATCTACCCGGTCGCTTTAAAAACCGGAGCAGTTTTCGTCGCTTTGTTTTTTGCTGTTCGCTGGCTGGGGTGGGGCAATTTTCAACGCAACGAATTTGATGGTTTCATCAATTTTTTTACCCTCGTCAAATACCCGCCCGGTGTAACTTTTGCCCTGCTGTTTGTTGGACTGAACCTGCTGTTGCTTTATATTTTTTCCAATGTAAAGCCAACTGGCATTTTCCGTCCTGTGCAAGTGTTCGGACAAACGGCCATGTTCTTTTACCTCATTCATTTATATGTGTATGGATTGATCGGACACTTGC
>JBFIJS010000269.1:0-6033 GCA_041600595.1 Saprospiraceae bacterium
AGAATGGGATGGTGGAAAGGATGAAGACCCGGCTCTGATATGCAGGGTAATTGGCTTTACTTCTTTTCTATCAGGTTCCTCAGAAATTAGACTTCCTCTTCTATTTGTTTGATCCGGTCTTTATAGGGTTGGATCAGTTAATGAATAGATAAGGAGTGACTTTGTTCCTACTTTTGCCATCTTGCTGCGAAAATAATAGTGGCTAATCTCCAATGCTAAAAATCCTCGACCGCTACATCATCAAAAAATTTTTGGGCACGTTCCTGTTCGTGGTGCTCATCTTTTCGCTCATTGCGGTCATTATCGATTTTAGTCAAAACGTGGAAGAGTTCATTGATGAGCAATTGCCGGCGGGGCAGGTGATGAAAGAGTACTACCTCAATTTTGTCATATTCATCAATGGGTTGTTGTGGCCGCTGTTTGCCATGATTTCGGTCATTTTTTTCACCTCGAGGATGGCCTTCAATTCCGAGATCATTTCTATTTTTAATGCGGGAATCAGTTTCCGGCGGCTGATGTGGCCCTATTTGGTCGGGGCAGGGTTGATCGGAAGTGTGCATTTGGTGCTCAACCATTTTGTCATCCCGGTGAGCAACAAAACGAGGTTGGATTTTTTCCATGCCTACATCATGAAGGAAAGCGACAAGGGGCAGACGAGGGACGTCCACATGTTCATCGAACCGGGGGTGAAGATCTATGTGCGGGATTATTTTAAGCGAGACTCTTCCGCCCGCCATTTCCGGGTGGAAAAAATAGAGAATAACCGCCTGGTTGAGTTTATTGAAGCGGCGGAGGCTCGCTGGCAAGGTGCTCCCAACAAATGGCAATTAAGCAATTATGAAATTCATACTTTCAACGGGAAGGAAGAAAGTATTGTAGTTGGTGGCCGGGAGAAACTGGACACCACATTCAGCCTGACCCCCAATGACTTTGTCCGCTACGATGATACCCGCGAGATGATTCCATCTCATAAACTAAGCGACTTTATAGAAGAAGAAAAACAACGTGGTATCGGCAACACCAAGGTCTACGAGATCGAACTTTACCGCCGGACGGCCGATCCGTTCACGTTATTGATCGTCACTTTCATCGGGATGTCGGTCGCCTCCCGAAAAGTACGCGGAGGCATGGGTTTTCATTTGGCATTGGGCATTGCGCTGGGGGCCATCTTTGTGTTCGTAGCCAAATTCTCCATCACCTTTGCCACCAACGAGGCACTGTCAGCATGGGCCGGTGTATGGATACCAAATGTTGTTTTTGCGATTATAGCCCTGATACTGATATCCAAAGCGCAGAAATAATTTTTTTAACAATACGTCATTATCTTAATCCTTATTTTACTACTGTTCAGAGTTTTGTAGAAAAGCGCTTACCATCCGATTTAAATAAATAGAAAAAACCATAAACCATCTTTCTGGCGGTCTGTAAAGCGTTTGTTTCTTACTCAAAAGTTGTTTAATTTTGCGGCTCAGTTCTTGAAAGGAAAGAACTATAGAGGCTAAATCTGAGTATACAGTATCCTAACTATATCGACCGAACCGATTACCTTTCAAGAGACTTTCGTTCTCTTTTCTTCTTTCTACGCATGGCTAATCTACCTTTAAGAAGTTGTGCCATTGGATTCAATGGCTTTGCGGCTTTCCCCCTGTCTCTGCAAGAAACTTCAACACTATTTCCTTGTGGCATCTATACATTTGAGAAAACCTGCATTTGTGTCAAGTACTTATGTCGAATGCTTTGGCGCATATTTGCATAGCCCCTGATCAAATGAATAACTTGTAACACTGTACTTTGCTATGGGGAACTCAACAGTTAGGTCGGGGCCGAAAGTCACGACTTTCAACCATATCAATTTCAGGACGTGTTGCGAACTATAACTATTACACACTTAAAGAACTTGTTGCAAACGCAACTAAAGACTTTTATTTCAACAGGTGATAGGTTGCGACCTATCAACGGCGAAGCCGTGCCTGTTCCGAAACCAGATCATTATAATTTTTTCCCAAACCCGTTTTTTTGTGATTTTACAATTATTTAAAAAGAGAACTTCCAAGCCATTAATTACAGATTTTACTATCTTGGGCACTGATATGCACTCCCACCTCGTACCCGGGGTGGATGACGGTGCAGACACACTTGATTCCAGCCTGCAGATGATCAAGGGCCTCATCGGGTTGGGATATAAAAAAATCATCACTACTCCTCACATCCGGCCCGAGTACTTCCCAAACACACCGGACACCATACTCACTGGTTTCGCGAAACTGAAAAAAGCGGTCATGGCCGAAGGTTTGCAGATTGAATTGGACTGTGCGGCCGAGTATTTCGTGGACTTTGAGTTCAGGGAAGCCATAGAAAAGGGCGACTTGCTTACTTTTTCCGGAAAGCATCTGCTGATGGAAATTTCGACCTTTTCGCCACCGCCCAATTTATACGACAGCATTTTTCAGCTAAGAATCAAAGGATACCGCCCAATCATTGCGCACCCTGAAAGGTACACCTACTATCAGGTGGATGAGTTTCGGAAGTTGAAAGATTTTGGCTGTATGTTGCAGGTAAATACCATGTCACTCGCCGGCCATTATGGAAAACCGGTCAAGGAACTGGCGACCAAATTGCTGAAAGCAGATTTAGTGGACCTTTTAGGTACCGATATGCATCACCCCGGCCATTTGGAGGTTTTACAAAAGGCTTCCAAAGATGGCAGTGTCATGAATTTGCTGGCAAACAGAACCTTCAAAAACAACACTTTATAACAGAATTGATATGTAACCAAGCATAGGAATTATTTCCAAAACAAAGCCTTGCACTCATGGAACCAACACTTATACCCAAAATTATTGCACTCCCCGTCGCATTGGTCTTCAGCCTTTTGTTTACCATCTCCATCATTGATCTTGCGAGTAAACTCAAACTGTACGATGCCAACAACCACCTCAAGCGGCACCTGGAGCGGGTCTGTTCTTTGGGGGGTATTTCCATATTCACCGCTTTCTGGATCGGCACCTTCCTGTTACAGGGCTTTGGCAGCGGCGACATGGTTTGCTTCCTTTTTATCGGTTCTCTTTTTCTTTTCCTGACGGGTGTCAAAGACGATCTGGTTGGTATTTCACCATTAAAAAGACTACTGATACAGATTGGCGTAGCCAGTCTGTTGTTCTGGGGGGGAGTCCGGCTAACTTATGTGCCCGGATTCGACATAGCGCTTCCTTTTGCCGCCAGTTATTTTTTGACAATCCTGCTGATTGGTACCATCGTCAATGCCTATAATTTTATCGATGGCATCAATGGCCTGGCCGGTGGGCTCTCCGTGATATCTTCTCTGGCTTTCGCACTTGTTTTTTATGTTACCGGGCAGGAAAGTTACGCCATCATGGCCATGGCGCTTGGTGGGGCCATCGCCGGTTTTCTTTACTTCAATTTTGGCAAGGCAAAAATTTTCATGGGCGACAACGGTTCTACTTTTATCGGGATCATGTTTTCTTTTTTTACCATTATTTTCCTCCAACACCATGCAGCCAATGGTAGCAGTACGGGTTTGCACCCGGCGGGCATTATGGCCATCGTTATTATTCCGGTTTTTGATATGGTGAAAGTAGTTGTTGGTCGGTTGGTGCGGGGAAAATCGCCTTTCAGGGGCGACCGTACCCACATACATCATGTTTTTCTGAATGCCGGATTAAAACACGAAATAGTGTGCTACGCTTTGTATGCCTGGAATATTTTACTTATCGCAGGTTCCATCCTGTTATTCCCACAAAATTTTTTCCTGGCGGCCCTGATGTTACTCATGGTTGCGGGGGTTCCTTACCTTGCTTTGAATAATTTCCAAAAAATAGGTAAGGAAAAAGAGCAGCCCGACCTGAAGGTCACCAATACCGGCGATTTACTGTGATGCCCAATCAATGAAACTTCGAAAAACTTTTTATCAACGAAAAACAATGATCTTTAACTTTCACACTGCCCAACACTCCTTGTTTACATTGGCCTTCGGCTGTGGTCTCCTTGCCCTTTTTCAGTCTTGTGTTACGCACGACAAGCTTATCAATTTTCGGGATGAATCCACTTCCAAAATAATTGACTCCCAATACATCCAGGCAACCGAAAAGATAGAGATACAAACCGACGACATCCTGAATATTACCGTCTCTACTTTTGACTCAGCGGCTGCCAAAGTTTTCAACCGAAAGGTTTTTGCCGGCCAGAATGGATCGTTCATTGGCCAGGGCTACCTGGTGGACGAGGACGGGTTCATCGAGTTTCCGGTTTTAGGTAAAATCAACCTGAACGGCCTGACCACCGACATGGCCAAAGACACCATCAAGAGCCGGTTATTGATTTACCTCAAAGACCCCGTTGTGGATGTGCGTTTTCTCAACCTTCACGTCAGCGTGATGGGGGAGGTGGTCAAACCCGGGATTTATACTTTTTCGGACGAAAAGTTCACCCTGCTGGAAGCACTTACTTTAGCCGGTGACATGACCAACTTTGCCAACCGGTCAGAAGTAATGGTCATCCGGGAAAAAGGCAAGATCAGGGAATTTGGCCGGGTCGACCTTTCCTCTGCCCGGGCCTTCGAATCGCCCTATTTCTACCTGAAACAAAACGACGTGGTCTATGTAGAGCCGCTACCCGAGAAAGAGCGGTTGATCAACGACCCATTCTCCCGATCGGTTCAGCTGACGGGCGCCCTTGCGGCCATTGCGTCCATTGTGGTAACCGTCGTACTGAGCAGGTAAAAAAAACATCAATTGAACCATCGAAAGCAATCAATATTAAAGAAGAACAAGCCATGAATGACAACACGAACGAAATAAAAAGGCTGATCAGGAAATGCCTGAGCAACTGGTACTGGTTTGCCCTGTGCTTTGCCGTGGCCCTGGCTGCCGCCTGGTACCTCTATGTGCAAGAGCCTACGATCTACGAGGTCAAAGGCAGTATCGTCGTCAATGAGGAAAAACAGCCCGGCTCCCAGCTACCGGAAGAAACGATCATCACCGGTCTGCCATTCAACAGCCGGGGTAGTCTCAACCGGCAAATACAGATACTTCGATCCAGGTACCTGATGGAAAAAGTCGTGGACTCGCTGAATCTGGACATTTCCTACAATGCTGAGGGTAAGTACAAAATCCAGGAGCTCTACAAGTGTTCTCCTGTTTACGTTTCCTTCGTTGATGACCTAAACAAAGTGAGAGGCACGCAAGTCCGGGTAAAACAAGTTGACAACACCAAGTTTAAACTGTTCCTGGAAGATGGCGACACCCTGATTTATGACTATGGTAAACCTTTCCAGGTCGGAGAGGCATCCGTTGTGCTGGAAAATGATACACTCTACCCGATCGAGTCGAGGGTCATTTCAATCAGCTTCAACGATCCTGTGGCACTGGCAGCCTACTATTCGTCTCAGTTGGTTTTGCAAAAAATTTCCCAGTCCAACGTGCTTTCTATCAGCATGAAAGACCCCACCCCGACCAAAATCATTGACATTATTCATGAATTGATCGAAGCCTACAACCTGGACGCACAACTGGAGAAAAACCGGTTGGCCGAAAAGTCCCTGGATTTTATTGATGACAGATTGGGACGGGTCGCGCAGGAACTGAAAAAAGAAGAGGGCCGGCAAGCAAGTATCCGTTCCTCCAATGAAGTGGCTTCGGGCATCGACAACAGTGCCGAGCGCTATTTTAATAAATTGAGTACGGTGGAGGAAAGCCGTTCGCAATTGGGAAATATCAAAGTGACACTGGACAACATTGAGTCTTTTGTCTCCGATCCCTCTAATAAAAATGAACTGATCCCCAACTTCGGCGACATGGGAACCATCGCTTTCACCCCTTTGATTTCCCAGTACAACAAATTGGTGGCCGAGCGCCGAAAACTGCTGGTCAACGCCACTGAAGAACACCCCGGTGTCAAAAAAGCTACCAGTGAAATAGCCGAGTTCAGAAGGAATATTGAAAATGCGGTCCGCATCGCCAAAAATGATTTGAGCGGACAGGAAGAAAAGTTAGTGGCCGAATTGAGTCCGGTACA
>JBFIJS010000270.1:0-5981 GCA_041600595.1 Saprospiraceae bacterium
ACCGATAAGTTTTTTTCTTAAATAAATGCCGAATTAAAAAACCGGCAGACACGCTTGATGCCGGCACCATATAGACACCCCGGTCGAGGTCTTTAAAATTATTTCCACTCACCAGTTCATCGATGGCAGTGTACACCACCCACACGGCGGCAAAATTGAAAAATTGATTACTCAACGGCCTTGACCATTTTTGGCGGTCGTAAAAGCGAAGGGCAGCGATGCTGTCGAGGTGGACATGGTCTTTGGGGAATAGTATCAGGTTTTGTTCGTAGGAAATATCCTCAATGACCCGGGTGTACCATTGGCCGCCATGCAACTGAAAGTGGATCTCTTGTCCAGGATAATATTTTTTCGTTTTGGCGCTGTGTATTTTTTCCAGTTGCAGGAATTTCTGGGCTTTTATTTCACCCACAAAAAAGCATAGTAGCAGCAAGAGTATGATGGTTCGCATGGTCAGGTTGGTTTGCAGGAAAGAGTTGGGATTACTCTTTGTGGTTGGGTTTGGATGGAATATTTTTTTTTGCAAAACGAAAATTGACGTTCCGCATCGCCTTTTCGATTTCCGCAAACGGAAAGTCCTCTTTTCCCGTATAAATGAGCATGAAGGCAAACTGTCCTTCGGCCCCTTCCAGCTTTTTGTACAGCCAGTGCTTGTTGAGCCGCCATGCTTCCCGCACCTTCCGTTTGATGCGGTTGCGGGCCACGGCCGACTTGAAAGTGCGCTTCGGAACGCTTACCGTAAATTGTACCGGCGCATCGGTTCGGGGTTCGTCATTTTTCAGAAAGACCAGCCGGAGTGGGTAGGCTCCAAATGACTGCCCCTCCTTGAACAAACGCCCAATGATTTTCCGGCTTTTGAGCCGTTCCGCTTTCTTAAAGGTACAAGTTGGCATAGATCACACATTGAAGGGGTGAAAGTACAAAGGAATACAAGTACATGAGCCGATTGTCGGCCAAATTCAAATGCAAATGCAAGTGCGTTTTGCATTTCTACCGGAACGGATGATTTGAATTCGAATTTGAATTTGAATTTCACTTGACCTTTTGCCTACTTTTGTTGTTTGAAAGAGAAAAGTCATCATATGACTGCAAAAATTGAAGAAACCATTCAGGAAGTTAAGAAAATCTTCGCTTCCCACCTTGAGCAGAATGCCTTCCGGAAAACACCGGAGCGCTTTGCTATCCTCGAAGAAATTTACCGTCGCAACGACCACTTCGACGCAGAGGCTCTCTATATACACATGAAGAACCAAAGCTACCGGGTGAGCAGGGCCACCGTTTATAATACGCTGGAGTTGCTGGTCACTTGCGATTTGGTCAAGCGCCACCAGTTCGGAAAAAACCTGGCGCTTTACGAGAAGTCCTACGGCTACAAGCAACACGACCACCTCATCTGTGAGGACTGTGGAAAAGTAGTTGAGTTTTGCGATCCCCGCATCCAACAGATCAAGGATATGATGGGGGATTTGTTGAAATACGAAATCACACATCACTCGCTGAACCTTTTTGGAAAATGTGACGGCGCCTGTGAGCGAACTAAAAAACAATGAGCGAATGAGTGTATCAGCGAATGAATGGCAACCGCTTCAATCATTCACTCATTCACTCATTCATTCATTCTCTCATTAAAAAGTATGACCATAGATGTAATCCTTGGCCTCCAATGGGGCGATGAAGGAAAAGGAAAAATTGTTGATTATCTGGCTACTCAATACGATGTGGTGGCCCGTTTTCAGGGCGGCCCCAACGCCGGGCATACCTTAAAATTCGATGGCCAAAAATTTGTCCTCCACACCGTGCCGTCGGGTATTTTTCGCAAAGAATTGATCAACCTCATTGGCAATGGGGTCGTTATCGACCCGATTACTTTACAGCGGGAACTTGGTGGCCTGACCGAAGCCGGTGTTGAATTTAAGGATCGACTGCTCGTTGCAAAAAAGGCCCACCTGATTTTACCTACCCACCGCTATCTGGATGCGGCTTCTGAGGCGGCCAAAGGTAAGGCGAAAATTGGCTCAACCCTCAAAGGGATCGGACCAACTTACATGGATAAAACGGGGCGCAATGGTCTGCGGGTCGGTGATATTTCACTGGATGAATTTCAGGAGCGTTATGATACACTCAAACAAAAGCATCTGGGGCTTTTAGCTTCCCTGCCCGAAACGGATTTTGACCTGGAAACGGAGGAAAAAAAGTGGTTTGCGGCACTGGATTCCCTGCGCGCTTTAAAAATGGTGGATGGAGAATATTACATCAACCAAAAACTGGCCGAAGGCAAGCGAATCCTGGCGGAAGGTGCCCAGGGTTCTATGCTCGATATTGATTTTGGTACCTACCCTTTTGTTACTTCTTCCAATACGGTGACGGCCGGGGTCTGCAATGGCCTGGGAGTCGCTCCCAAAAATATTGGTGAGGTCATTGGTATCACCAAAGCCTATTGTACCCGCGTGGGTAGTGGCCCTTTCCCCACAGAGTTGTTTGACGAAACGGGGGATTTTTTACGGAAAGAAGGAATGGAATTCGGCGCTACGACCGGTCGGCCCCGCCGCTGTGGCTGGATCGATTTGCCGCAGTTGAAATATACGATCATGCTCAACGGCGTGACTCAACTGGTTATTACCAAAATTGACGTACTCAATAAGTTTGACAAAATCAAAGCCGCAACCCAATATCGCTACGAAGGAAAGGAAACAGATCAACTGCCCTACGACCTTTGCGGGGTGCCTGTCGAACCACTTTACAAGGCTTATCCGGGTTGGGAACAATCACTTGAAACCATCAAAGATTACGATGATCTCCCGGTTAATGCCAAAGCTTATCTGGCAACATTGGAACATCATCTGGGCGTGCCGATCACCATGGTTTCTACCGGGCCTGAACGAAAAAGTCTGATCTTGAAAGGGGCAAAAGTGGTGGTGTAATTCTGACAATCAGTGATAAATTTTTCTCTTTCCCTACCATGACTATTCTCAACCTTAAAGAATACAATATTTACATTGGTCCCATCGGTACGGAGCTTTCCCGGATCATTGAAGCCGGTAACTATTCCCACGTCAGTTTGCTGGTGGACGAAAACACCCACCGGCATTGCCTGCCTTTTTTGACAAAAAAAATAAATGTCGATTATTCCGTTATCGAAATCGGCGCCGGGGAGTTGCATAAAAACCTGGAGTCTTGCCGTGCTATCTGGACGAGAATGATGCAGTTGGGAATGGACCGCCACGCTTTACTCATCAATCTGGGTGGAGGAGTGATCGGGGACATGGGCGGATTTTGTGCTGCCACTTTTTTACGAGGGATCGATTTTATCCAAATCCCTACCACTTTACTTTCTCAGGTAGATGCATCGGTTGGAGGAAAACTGGGTATCGATTTTAATTCGATCAAAAACAGCATCGGGGTCTTTCGCAATCCCAAAGCGGTTTTTGTCGATCCGACCTTTCTGACAACTTTACCCGAAGGGGAAATCCGCAGCGGCTTTGCCGAGGTATTCAAGCACGCCCTCATCGCTGATGCCGGGTTGTGGAATGATCTGCAGGCGGTCGGCGACTGGTCGTCTCTGGATTGGCTGCCTGTTCTGGAGCGGTCGTTGCGCATCAAACAACAAGTGGTAGAAAAAGATCCTTTTGAAAAAGGCCTTCGCAAAGCGCTCAATTTTGGGCATACCATCGGGCACGCAGTGGAAAGTTTTTCGTTAAAAACGGATCGGCCGCTCCTGCACGGAGAAGCGGTGGCCATTGGTATTGTTTGTGAAAGCTGGCTGTCCAATTGCGCTGGTACACTCCCTTTGGCCGAACTGGAAAAAATAACGGCTTTTGTCCGCAGGCTGTATCCTCCTTATATTTTTGCGGAAACAAACTTTGCGGAAATTTTGTCCTACATGAAAAAGGATAAAAAGAACCGGGGAGGGGTCATAAATTTTACCTTCATTCGCACGATCGGACAAGCCGAAGTCAATCAAACCTGCGAGGAAAAATGGATAGAGGAAAGCATGCGGTACTATTTGACCAGTATGGGTTAAGTACTGTGTAATCTAAATTAGCTTATGAAATGCGGCGCAGGGAATTTACAGCTTCAATTGTCCCCCTTCAAATCCCTTTGGGCCGAGCAGTCTGATGCCTCAAAGTGAGATGAATCCTCCGGCCCACTTACATGAAAGAAAAATTAAAGAAAATTTAAATTACAGAGTATTAAACGGAATGCTCAAATATTTCACCGCGCTTTGCTCTGGTCACTTTTTCATTTTCATCAGCTTCTGGTATTCCTTGACGATCTCTTCGGGCTTTCCGATACCGATCGGATGCCCCCCGTCCAACAGCAGTACCCGGTGGCAATTGTCGAGGATGGTTTTTACGGAGTGACTGACGTGAACGATGGTCCGGCCTTTGACTAAAGATTCGTGAAAAACTTCCTCTGATTTCTTTTTAAAACGTTCATCACCTACCCCGCCAAAGAATTCATCCATCAAAAAAATATCGGCCTCGGCATGCACGGCAATGGCAAATTTTAAACGGGACAACATGCCCGACGAAAAATACTTCACCTGGGTGTCCACAAATTTTTCCAGCTCGGCAAAAGTCACAATATTATCGAAAACCTTTCCTATCTCCCGGAGTGTCAGGCCCAAAATGGAGGCGTTGAGGTAAATATTTTCCCTGGCCGTCAATTGCATATTGAAGCCCAGACCCAGGGTCAGCAGCATAAACCGTCCGTTCATTTTTACCACCCCTCCTTTATCGGGTGGATAGGCACCGGACATTATTTTCAGCAGCGTGGATTTACCCGACCCGTTGTGGCCCATGATTCCAAAAAATTCGCCTTTTTTAATTTCAAGATCAATGGAATGCAGGGCTTTGATTTGCCGCTTTTTGGTATGAGTGATCAGAGAGATGATCTGGCCATGCAGACTTTGACTATTCTTGTCGAGGATGGTGTAGGTCTTACTGACATTTTTCAATTCTATGGATATATCTGTCATAGCTAAGATTTTTCGAGCGCTTTGGCGCTGTATTTATGGAACCCCCAAAGGCCGATCAGCAAAAGAAACGCCGTCGATACAATATTAGCAATAAACACGGGCATGTCCACCGGTGCATTATAAATCAATATATTCCTCGAATTGATGAGGATACCCGCCAACGGGTTAAAAAATTTCACCAGCGCAACTTTGCCGTCCATGGCCGTGAGATCGAAAAATATGCCGGACCCCCAAAACAACATGGTATTGATCAAAAACCAGACATTGTCAATGTCTTTGAGGTAAATACTCACCGTGGCAAATATTAATTGCGTCGCCAGGATGATCGCCAGCAGATTGATCAGGATCAGGGGAAACAACAATAATGACCAGGTAAAAGGGTTGCTGAGCAGTATGGCAGCGATGAAAAAAACAGAAAAATTGAACAGGAAACCCAAAAAATAGGCGGCGATGGAAGAGTAAAATATATCCAGTTTATTGATCTGTATGTTTTCGAGTAAATACCTTTTGGTGAAAAAAATCTTCATCGAGCCGGTTGCACACTCTGTGTAAAACTGGAACATGATGATGCCCAGAAACAGGAACATCATGAAATTTTCCGTCCTGGTCTGGAAAATCATCGTGAACACCACATAGTAAATTATCAGCTGAAAGAGTGGCTTCAACAAGGCCCAGAACAACCCCAGAAACGAACCATAATACCGCGTCACGAAGTCGAACTTCGCCATGAGCCAGATGCGTTCCATCCGGTTATTCTCCGGTATCCACTTTATAATTTTTTCTATCATTTGCCGTCAGGTCTTCAAGTATCTGATCATTTAAACCATTGTAAAACGGAACCGCTCAACGCTACTCCTGTTACAACGGCATTATACTTTAGGCTGAAACAGTCTGCTCGTGGTGCCGTCCACCGTTCAACCCCTGCTACATACTACTGGATATGGCCTCATTTGTTGCGTTTAGGGTTTCCGCCAGACATCCAATGCTACCCCTTCTTGCCAGC
>JBFIJS010000271.1:0-5952 GCA_041600595.1 Saprospiraceae bacterium
AAATTACAGAGTTAAAACTGATGAAAAAAGACTTTTACTGTATCGATGCCCACACCTGTGGCAATCCCGTTCGCCTCGTTGCCGGTGGCGGTCCGCTGTTGCAAGGCACCACCATTGCCGACAAACGCATTCATTTTATGCAGGCATACGACTGGATCCGCAAAGGGTTGATGTTCGAGCCGCGGGGGCACGATATGATGTCTGGCAGTATCCTGTATCCACCAGCAGACGAGGCCAACGACGTAGCCGTATTGTTTATTGAAACGAGCGGCTGCCTGCCGATGTGCGGCCATGGCACCATTGGTACGATTACCATCGCCATCGAGCACGGTCTGGTAACCCCAAAGGTCCCCGGACGACTTCGCATGGAAACGCCCGCCGGCCTGGTACAAATCGACTACCAGCAAGAGGGTAAAAAAGTACAATGGGTGCGCCTCACCAACATCGCTTCCTTCCTGCACAGCACAGAATTGACTATCGAATGTCCTGAACTTGGGGAGCTGGTCGTGGATGTGGCTTACGGTGGTAATTTTTACGCCATCGTTGATCCACAGAAAAATTATCCCGGACTGGAGCATTTCACCGCCGGCCAACTCATTGCCTGGAGCCCCGTTTTGCGGCAGCAACTCAACGAAAAATACGAATTCGTTCACCCGGAAGATGAGCGCATCAACGGCCTCAGCCACCTGCTATGGACGGGCAAGACCATCAGTCCCGAAGCTCATGGCCGCAATGCGGTTTTTTACGGTGACAAAGCCATTGACCGTTCTCCCTGCGGCACCGGCACTTCTTCCCGCATGGCGCAATGGGCGGCGAAAGGGAAACTAAAAGTCGGAGACGAATTTATCCACGAAAGCATTATTGGCAGTCAGTTCATCGGACGGGTAGAAGCAGCAGCCAGGGTGGGAAATTATGAGGCGATTATTCCAAGTATTCAGGGGTGGGCAAAAATCACCGGGTACAACCACATTATCATTGACGATGAGGATGATCCGTATGCGTATGGTTTTCAGGTAGTATGACCAGCGCTGGGATGATGAGACCGGTTTTGAAATATGACATCCGGAAAAATTTACATCAGCGGGTTTATTCCTGTTCTTCTACGGAGTCATCTTTTAAAATAATATACGCCTGGTATAAAACCAATGCCGGCAATATCAACATTAAAACAAAAATATTGGTACTGACTGGCATAATCGCAGAAAATGCGATCAGGACAACGGCAGCAAGAAATATCGGTAAGGTATAATTTGGTAAATTCATATGGCAACTCGATTTATTTTTTCAGTAAAACAGCGAGAAAGGAAATCTGTTGTTGATAATAACGACATTAATTCAAGTTGCGATGAATTAAATCTCAGTAATTACGGGCCGGATGTTGATCAGATCACTTTGCATAGAACTGCTCAGCCCAGAGGGATTTTAAGGAAGCACCCTGCCGGCAACATATAATATTGTGGATCGCACTACTGCACAGCCGCCTCGTGTGGATGTTCCCGTAATAATTCCGTAGCCGTATAAAAGCCCTCGCGGCTTTGGATCAAAGCCCGCACCGCTTCTACTTTTTCCGGGGAAACAATGGTGGCTTTGTTGCCAAACGCATTGCGGACAAAAGTGAGCACGGCGGCCATTTCTTCATCATCGAGTAATTTTTCGTAAGGCGTCATGGGCACCTCTCCGGGATATTCTTTATCCAGCACTTTGATCGGTCCGGCCAGCCCTTTCAGGGTTAGTTTGATAAGTCGCTCTTCGTTGCCCGTTACCCATTCCGAGCCGGCCAGTGGCGGATAGCCTGCTGCCTGTAGTCCCTGTCCGTTTGGCTGGTGGCAGGTGGCACAGTAACCATCCTGCATAAAAATTTCCCGGCCTTTTTTAAACAGTTCCAGATCGGCCCCTTCCAGGTGGGTAGCGACCGGCTCCTCCTTTTTTCCCCCTGCATTTTGGCCATTAAGATGAGCCATAGCCGTTTCGTGTGCATGGATCATCCAGTCGTCTAAAGGCATTTTAGCAGCTACGTTCAAGATCGCCAGGCCCGTTTCTTTTTCCAGCCAGGACGCCGCCACGATGGCCTCCAGGCGTACCCGACCGTGTTCGTCGCGGGCAGCCTCCCGGAGGTACAACGGCTGATCGGCCAGTTGGTGACCCGCATAGCGCAGTACCCGCACAGTAGCAGCCCGTACCCGGAAGTCATCGGCCCGCAGCAGTTGGTGGATCAGCCCTTCATCCAGCCGGTTCAGCCCCCAGCGAACCCACAGCGCTTCCAGCAGGTGGTGTTCATACCGGGGATCTTCTTTATCCAGGCTGTCAATCCATTCAACCAACAGGGGAAGCACATCATCTCCAGGGTGGGCCCGCAGCTCCCGGCGGGTGCGGTAGCGGGTACGGTATTCCGGAAGTTTGAGGTTGTCCAACAGTTGGGAAATCGTTGCCCCGGCCACTTTTGCCGGCTCCACCAACGGGCGGGCAGGATAGGTGATACGGTAAATGCGGCCGTGAACATGATCGCGGTAGGGGTCACGGGCATTGTGTTGCATGTGACCGATCAGCACGTTGTGCCAGTCAACGAGATAAAGCGACCCATCGGGAGCAAACTCCATATCTACCGGACGAAAATTCTTGTCGGTCGAGCTGATGAGATCCTGGCGGAAGGTGTATTTGTAGCCCGTCCCGTCGTCGGTCACGGCGTGCTGTTTGGTTCCCAAAAAACCGATGGTATTATTGATGAGCAAATCGCCCTGCACTTCATCGGGAAAATGGCGGCTGGAAATAAATTCGAGGCCGGAAGTCGGGCGTACCAGCTGATCTTCCGGGATCAGATTGGGTGATTTCGGGGTGGCCTGGCCATACCGGGGCTTCACCGAGCCGGGCATCATCCAACTGACCACCGGCCCCGAAGTTTCCGCATAAATATTCTGCCCCCACTCGTCGAATGCAATACCCCACGGATTGGGAATTGACAGCTGGGCTGTTCGCTCCAGCCGCCTTCGCTGAGGGTTAAAACGGAAAAAACCCCCGTTGGTAGCCCGGACAGGTCCGTAAGATGTTTCGACGTTGGTGTGCAGGAAAACGCCTTCCGCCATGTATATCGCTCCGGACGGATCGGAACAAAAAGCACTGATGACGTGGTGGGTATCGTGGTCGTCGAAGCCACTGAAGATAATTTCCTCCCGGTCGGCCCGGTCGTCGCCGTCGGTATCAGTGTACAGTTTGAGGTTGGTGCCCTGCGAAACGTACACCCCCTCCGGGGCAAATTCAAACCCAACGGGAATGTGTAAACCATCCGCAAAAATCTTTTGCCGGTCAGCTTTTCCATCGCCATCGGTGTCTTCCAAAATGAGCAGTTTGTCATTGGGCCGCGGGTCGCCCGGTTTCCAATGTGGGTAAGTCGGCATGACTGCGACCCAGAGGCGTCCCTGATTATCGAAAGCAAGCTGAACCGGGTTGGCGAGATCGGGGAACTCTTTTTCCGAGGCAAACAAGTCTATTTTATAACCGGGAGCGACCTGAATTTTATCCAGAGCATCCTGGCCGTAAAGATAAATCTCTTCCCCCCGGCCATAATCGCCGGGAACGTAATTTGATTCAATGGGGGGGAGTTTGCTCGTATGCTGGTCAGCGGCCACTAAATCGACCTTTTTCCCCCTGGCGGCGGCCCAGATAGCTGTATCCCGGATCGCCGTCATTTCCCGGATCTTTTTCAATTCAAAAGGATAATTATCGGGGCCAAAGGGGTCGTAGCGGCGGCCAAAGACATGCACGCCGTTGGGAATTTTGTAATCGTTGTGCCAGTACCAGTTTTTCTCCAGGACCGCCTCCCTGACGAGTTGGCGGTGTTTGGCTGCCGCAGTACTCTTTTTCCCAAAAATGCCATCGGCCAGCAACCGGGCAAACTTTACATAACCGGCGTCGTTGAGTTGTGAGCCATCGGAGGTCAGTTGTTCACCACTGGCGAACCATTTCGCCGAAGGTGCAAAAGCATCCAGAAAAAATACCTCCATGCTGTCAGCTACCTGTCGCATAGCCTCGGTGTACAGCGCCAGGTTGTTGTTTTCTGTTTCCCCTACCGGGAAATCATACTTACCCGACAAATCCTGCATTGCGATGGGGGAAACAATGGCCAGCCGGGGCGGCGTTTTTCCGTTGTACTTTTGGTTGAGGGTATGCTCAATGAACGCCACCAACTCCGCCTGATACTTTTCTACGCCGGCCGGCCCCTGAAAAGATTCATTGAAACCAAAGCAGGCAATGATCACATCGGCCTCCAAACGGGTCAGCCACTGGTCCGGCGTTTCGAAATGGCCCTCACTGTGCGAGGGGTTGCCCAACTCCGTCTGAAAGCGTTCGGCGCCGGGAAACGCCCACGGTGTGCCCCTCCCGGAATGGGGCCGGAAGCCCGGCGTATCACCACCATCACACATGTTCCGGATCATGAGCAGGCTGTCCGGAAATCGCAGTTGTAGTTCCGTTTCAAAATGACCAAAATTCATCATCCGGGAGCAGAGGTTATTACCGATCAGGACGATGTGGTCGCCTTTTTTGATGGGAATGCTCGTTTGATCTGATGGGGTGCATTGGGTTCCAAAAAATAGAATGAACAGGTAAAAAAGAACCAGACAGGGTGCAGATTTCATATGTTGAAAGTGGTACTTAAATAATTTTTTCGGTTGTTGCGGGTAAAGGTATTGAAATGGTTTTGATCTTATATATACAACCTTTCCCAAAGTTTGAAGCTTTCGGGAAGGTTAGGTCTCTGTCCGGAAATACGTAATTTTAGTGGGAAAATATGGAGTAAAATAAGTTCCAATGAAGGCAAAATGAACGAGGTGTACTATCCATTTTCCATCAAGTCAATTCTATTGTTTTGAAAGACAGTAGCTCACCCAACATCCAGGTGTCGGTCCAGTAGCGGATTGCTCTTCAGCAATGGATCTTGCCGCAGTAACTCCACCATCGTATGGTACAATTCCGGTAAGTTCTCTTTAAATCCTTTTGGCTGTTCAAAAAACGTTTCTATGCAGACGGCGAACATTTCCGACATATTCTGGCCGCCGTAGCTTTTCATAAAATAATTTTGCCCGTTCTGAATCAACTTCATTTTTTGAAAAGCCAACTCCGCCCATTCTTCCCAACTGACCTGGCTGAAGAATTTATTGAACAGGGAATTATAGCTGTTTTCCATTTCCAGTACATGAGCCATTTCGTGCAAGGCTACATTAACGGCATCGTCGGGCACTAAATATCCGTTTTGTACATCCTGCCAGGAAAAATAAATGGTGTCGTACTTATAATCTATGTGTCCTAAAAAAGGCTGGCCGTAACCTGGGTACATATAGCGTCGGGGCAAAACAATTATCCTGGTAAAACGGGTCGGTATGAATTTTTTCAACCCGAAGGTAATTTCAATAATAGCGCATCCGATGACCGCTCTCATTTCCCGGGTTACTTCAGGAATTTGGGCCGATGAAAACCCTATTGTATTGAGCAGGTAAAACAACCGCAACCGGAATTCTCTCTGAAGCACCGGGTGCAATTGTTGATAATAGGTGGAGTGGCCGGAAAGGATTTTGTGATAATCTTTGTCGATTTGGGAAGGAGGTTTTTTAAAGAAGAGGTTCAATATAAATGCTCGCATGACAGGTAGAATTCGAGTTGGTGAAATTTATTTATACTTAGCGCTAATAGATCTTGAGCAAACTAAAGAAATAGTTGAGCCGGTTGAGAAGGGCTGAGATGGTTTAGGGCTCAACCTTCTCAACCGGCTCAACCAAACCAGACATTGCACCAAATCTATTAGTTCGCCGTATAGGATAACGGCAATTGAGTAATAAAAGTCGCACCTTGCCCCACCCTGCTTTCCACTTCTACTTTTCCTCCGTGTGCCTTGACAACCTGCTGCACGTAATTCAACCCCAGTCCAAAACCTTTTGTCTGACGCAGGTCGGCGGCAGCGGC
>JBFIJS010000272.1:0-5951 GCA_041600595.1 Saprospiraceae bacterium
CCATTGGCCGTTACCCCCTTGGAGATAACTTCGTCGAATACTGCTTTGGCCTGGGCATATTTACCCTGGAATAAATAGACCTTTCCGAGATACGCACCAGCAGCCCACTTATTGGCACGACCGGCAGCACCCTGCGTTTCCGGAAGGTTGTCGTAAGCAAACTGGAAATCAGCCTCTATGAAAGTGTAGAGATCCTGGTTGTTGGGCACGGGTGTGATTTCATCCCAGGTTTCATCCACGTAAGGCGTATCATCGAAGTTGCGCTTCAGGTCAAAATAGTAGTGCCCGCGCAGGAAGCGGGTTTCAGCCCTGATTCTTTGAATATCAGCTGCCGATACCTGGCCGACTTCTTCCGCTACGAGGAGTAGTTTCATCGTGGCGTTGGCACGGGCCACTCCTTCGTAGGTCCGCTCATATTTTTCCTTAACGGAAACATTCGTAGTCTGGGCGGAATAGGTTTGAATTTCGTTGACCTGTGACTGGTCACCGGCATCCGTTCCTTTGTTGGCATCGCCACCGAGTACACTTCCCCAAAACCAGTTAGAGGCATCAGAGTAGAAACCTCCACGGCCCAGGAGCATACTGTAGGTCGCAATCAACGAACCTTCCAAACCAGCCAGGGACGAAAGTTCAGCTGAACTGAGCGACCCCGTTGGTGCTACTTCTAAAAATTCATCCTTACAAGCCGTGAACAAAACCAGCACGGCCAAAAAGGAAAAAATGATTAATTTAATTTTTTTCATATTCTTCTAATTTATTCACGAAAAAGAGTTCGTGAAGTTAGACATTTTGTTTTTGTTATAAAAATACCCCATTAAAAACCTACGTTCAAACCAAACGTCCAGCTACGAGTGATCGGGAAGTTTCCAAGGTCAATACCAAAGTTGGTATCTGCCGCACCACCGATGCTTGGATCAAGTCCTTTGTAGCCAGTGATGGTAAACAAGTTGTTTACCGCACCGAATACTCTGACCCGGCTCATTCCCAAGTTGCTCAATACAGAAGCAGGCAGGTTGTAGCCGAGCGTCAGGTTTTGCAACCTGAAGTAAGAACCATCTTCCACGTAGAAGGAGTTGGACTGGGTGTTTGTACTGAAGTTAGAAACATTTTCAAAAATCGGAAGATCTCCGGTTGGGTTATCAAACGTCCAGGAATCTTTTACCCGGTCGCTGATGGCAGCACCTGGGAACAGTGGGTAGAAGTCAGTGAAAACCCTCGACATGTTGAAGATTTCGTTGCCGATAGAAGCAAAAGAGTAGATTTCCAGATCGAAGTTCTGGTAGTTCAACTTCAGGGTAAAACCACCGGTGAAATCAGGTACCGGACTTCCCAATGCAACCCGGTCGTCAATATCGATCACGCCGTTGTTATCAATATCTTCAAAGCGGAAACGACCAGGAGCTGCACCTTCCTGAGCAGCTGCGTCATCCACTTCCTGCTGGTTGGCGAAAATACCCTGAACATTGTAGCCAAAGAAAGCAGAAATCGGCTGTCCGATCTGGTTCAGAACCGGCGTTACCCCACGGTAGTTAGCACTCCGGTTTGGCAGGTTTTCCACATTATTAGCCAATTCAACGATTTCATTTTTGAGGAAACCTCCGGTAAGCGTTGCTTCGTATCCGATCTGTCCGATCCTACCTTTGTTGATGATGGTGATATCGATCCCTCTGTTTTCCATTTTACCAACGTTAACCGATGGTGCACTGGCAAAAAATCCGGTTTGTACGGTCACAGGAAGCTGGAAAAGAAGGTCTTCGGTGTTCTTTTGCCAGAACTCGATACCAACATCCAACTTGCCACCCAACATCAAGGCATCGATACCAATATTGGAAGTGATTGCTTTCTCCCACCTGGCCAGCGGGTTACCAATCCTTGTACGGTAAAAACCATTTATAGCGCCACTATTGGTTCCACCAATATCATAACTGGAAGCGCCAACACTGGTACCAAACAAGCTGAATTGGTTGTTTGGATCAACGTTGTTCGAGTTACCCATGATACCGTATCCACCTCTGATTTTCAGATCATCGAAAATGTCCACACCGCTCATGAAGCTCTCAGAAGAAATACGCCAGGCGGCGGAGAAAGCTGGGAAGGTACCGTAGCGGTTTTCAGCACCAAAACGGGAAGAACCATCCCGGCGAATCACGGCCGAAAGGATATATTTATCATTAAACTCGTAGTTCAAACGACCAAAGTAGGATGCGAAGGTAACCCCTGAGCTGTGTCCACCCTGAGGAGGGTTCGGATTGCCCAACGTTGAAAGACCAACGAAATCAGTGCTCTGAGAGAATGGATTAATACCAGAGCCACTCATAAAGCGGCTGATGCCAGTATTCAAGGCCTCTTGTCCAACCAAAACGTCGATTTTGTTCAGACCAAAGGTCTTTCTGTAGTTGGCCGTATTGGTCCAGACCCAGGAAGCGAAGTAAGTAGAGTTCTGCGAAAATCCGAAAGCAGAGTTGTTCTCAGAGTTTTCGTAAGTACGGCGAGTATAGCCTAAGCCGTTGATTTGGCTAAAATCACCACCAAAGCTGGTGCGGAAAACCAGGTCTTTCATAGGTTCTGCTTCCATGTAAACATTACCAAAGGCAGTCGCCCCGAAGGTGCGGTCATTTCTGGTTCCGTCCAAACTTGCCACCGGATTCAACGGGTTGTTGAAGCCCGGAGCCGCAGTACCTGCATAACCTCCAAACTCATCGTACACCGGAATGATCGGTGACATCCGGTAAGCCATATTGATAACGTTCTCGTCATCGGAAGACCCTTGTCCACCTCCATCACCAAACAACTGGCGTACAGAACGGTAAGTCGCCTGAATGTTTTGACCTACCCGGAGAAATGGCAACAGATCGAACTCTGTATTTACCCGGAAAGTATAACGGGAAAAGTTGGAGTGCAGCGTGATACCCTGCTGCTCCTGCATGCCCATACCCACGTAGTAACGGCTTCTTTCGCCGCCACCTGAAATACCCAGGTTGTGGCGGTTGAGCAGGGCGTTGCGGGTAATGGCATCGTACCAGTCAGTTCCTTCTTTATTGGCCCGCACTACCTGATAGATGCTACCGGCTTCCGGATCAATGTTGTAATTAGCAGCCTCAGCGTTGAGATCGACAGAGCCGATAACTCCGGCCTGGCCGCCTACCAACAAGTAGTCTGGTAAAACGGGCGTACTACCACTGCCATACTGAGGATGGTTGAAAACTGGCGTTTCGCCATTTTGGATGGCTGCATTCCGGATCGCCGCCCAGGTCCAATCGGCCTGTTCCTGTGGATTCAGAATACCTGGTCCGTTACCGGGCGTGGTAACACCCACCATACCATCGTAAGTGATGGTCATTTCCTTAGCATTCCGCTTACCTTTTTTAGTCGTATAAACGATTACCCCACCAGAGGCACGGGCACCGTATATAGACGCAGCGGTGGCATCTTTCAAAACAGTAGTCGTTTCGATATCGTCCGGAGCAAGGAAGTTGATAGAATTGGTTGGCACTCCATCTACCACATACAGTGGTTCATTGCCACCCAATGCGCCGTAACCGCGGACACGAACCTGGCTGGCCGTACCGGGCTGACCATTGGTGATAACCGTAACACCGGCGACACGTCCCTGCAATTGCTGCTCAACGTTGCCCGAAGGCACAACCGTCAGGTCTTTCGCATTCACCGTAGAAACAGACCCCGGGGTACTTCTTCGGGTATCGACGGAGTAACCCGTAACGACTACCTCCTGCACCGTAATCCCCTGCTGTAATACGACGGCGATGTCATTCTCTACGCCAACCGTTACTTCTGTGGAAGAATACCCGGTGTAAGAAATTTCCAAAACGTCACCCGTATTAGCCTGGAGGGAAAAAGAACCGTCGATGTCGGTTACCGTACCGGTACCAGTACCCTGAATTACAACGGTTGCTCCAATCAAAGGCCCAAAATCGTCCGTTACAGTACCCGTTATTGTCCTTTGAGCAAACAAACCTGTACCAAGGAATAGGGCCAGAACGAAAATTGACGTAACTCTAAAAGTTAGAATTTTTCGTTTCATGCATTAGTAATTTAAAAAGTTATTAAAAAAATTGACAATCAGTGGTTTCACTGACTTGTCAGAGAGTAAATGTAAACTGTCAGGCCCTTTGTAAACTGGCCGGGCAAACTGCCAAAACGGGGCAGCTATTGCCCTCAGCTGAGGTTTTCAAAAATGAAGGGAAGGTAAACCCCTCTCCTTACGAAATACATTTATGTATAAAACTTAACCTCTGGCGCCATTACAAAATAAGTAGACCTATCTGCAAGCAATGACTTTTCAACTAAAAATTTGGTATATCTGAGAAAGGGCAAAGATGTAAATACCAGTGCATCATTTCATCGTCGAATGTTAAACTATTTCTGGGGCGAACCATTTATTACCTGAGCGAAGTAATTTCGGACTGATGCCTGTCGTGTAACATCAGAGAGCAAATGTATAAGCTACTTCTATCCACAAGAGGTGGTAAATCTTTCAAAACGCGGTGGTAAATATTCCACCCCTGCCAGTTTGCACTTTATTTTACCTTAAATCTGCCCTTTATCAACTTGCCGAACGTAAGACGTCGGAGACATACCATACTGTTTCTTGAAACAGTCCCGGAAATAATGCAGGTCGTTGAAACCAACCATGTAGGTGATCTCCGAAACTTTCAGGTTGCGGCGCTGCGTCAGCAGTTGGGCGGCTTTTTTCAACCGGATGCTCCGGATAAACTCATTGGCCGACTGCCCTACCAACGATTTCAATTTACGGTACAACTGGCTTTTACTAAAGCCCATGATCCGGCACAGGTCATCAATCTTAAAATCCGGGTCCTTTAAATTGGCTTCTACGGCCTTGATGAGGCCGTTCAGAAACTCTTCGTCCATTTCGGTATACGGTTCTGCTTCTTCCATCGGAGCCAATTGCGTCGAGTGCCGGCTCATCAGCTGGTTTTTAAACTGTTGCCTCGACTCCAGCATATTGTGAATCAGCAACTCCAGATGAGCAGGGTTGAAGGGTTTGGTGAGGTAGTGGTTTACTCCCCGACGAAGACCTTCCTCTCTGCTTTCCCCGGAAGATTTGACAGTCAGCATGATGACCATTATATGACTCGTCAACTTGTCCGCTTTGAGTTTTGCGGTCAGGCCGTATCCGTCCATTTCCGGCATCATCAGGTCGGTGATCACGATATCCGGCATGTGGTGTAAGGCTTTTTTAAAACCATCCTCCCCGTTACCGGCTTCGATTACCTCATATTTGGATTCCAGAAAACTGACGAGAAACTCCCGCAATTCGTCGTTGTCCTCAACAATGAGAATCCGTTGTTTTTCTTCTTTCGGGGCGTTCTTTCCGGTACTTGACGGGTTGTTTTTGTCCAGTTCGTGAAAGGCCAGCGACGACTCTTCCCTGTATTCGAAGGGGATCGGCATCCTGACGATCTGGTCCTGATCCAGATGAGCATCCCCTTTTCGTAAAGTCACTACAAAACAGGTCCCCTTGTCCAGTTCGCTGTAAAAGGTGATTTGCCCCTTGTGCAGTTCGACCAGTTGTTTGGTCAACGACAGCCCGATCCCCGTACTGAGCGAGTTATCAGAATTGTCGGATTTAAAAAACCGGTCAAAAACATACCGGTGTTCTTCCGGATGGATGCCCTTGCCATTGTCCTCGACATGAATCTCCACACAATCGTCCTGCTCTTCCACCCGCAGGCTGACGACCCCGTATTTACGGGTAAACTTGAAGGCATTGGACAGCAGGTTGACAATGACTTTTTCCATTTTTTCTTTTTCAAAAAACAGCGGGATTTTTTTATCGGGGAGAACCATTTCGTAGTCCATGTGATGCTGGTCGGCATACCCGCTGAAGGTCATTCCGATTTCCCTTAAAAACCCGATCAGGTCTTGTTCCGAGGCCTTTAGTTTGGTATGGCCCGATTCCAGTTTGGAGA
>JBFIJS010000273.1:0-5950 GCA_041600595.1 Saprospiraceae bacterium
TCCGATGTTCCAGTTGACGTTGGAAGAAACGGCGAAACTGGTGCTGGTGGTCGTGGCCGTTACGGTTTTGGAGGACGGTGAAATAGTCAGTGTCGGGTTCTGACTGATGATGATACCGTAGTCCTCTACGGCCCGGTAACTGCCGGTTGCACAAGGGGTTGGATAGCCATTGATGTCCATGCTGACCCGCATACGGGTAGTGCCGGTCGGAGCATTGGCGGGGATGGTGACTCCGCCCAGCGAGGTAGAAGTGTTATTACCATTATGTTGGAAAATCTGTTCTCCGGGGTCGTTAAAGTCGTTGTCCTGGTTGAAATCGATCCACACCCGCCAGTACACAGTTTGACTGTTGTCGTCGGTATCAGCGGTCAGCCGGATCACGTGGGTGCTGCCCGGTTCAACGGTTGTCATCACATGGGTATAGTTGGCGTAGCCATAATCCTTACCCGTTTCGTGGTCGATGTCGGCAAATTGTACCCGGGCGATCCAGTCGTCCCAGGTAAGACCGTAGGAGTAGCAGTAGTCATCGTCGCAGCCGAGAGTGTTGACGAGGAGGCTGCTGGAAAAACTGCCGGGTTGGCCATTGCACTCGGAGCGAACCTGAAATTCGTACTGCGTACAAGGCGTCATATTGGCCCAGTTCACTGCCGAGTTAGTGAACCAGCTGCCTTCCGTCCAGGTACTGGTGCCCACTTTGCGGTGGCGGGTCTGGTATTTATCGGCACCTGAAAGGTTGTCCCAATCGAGGCGGACAAAGGAATAACCGACGTCGAAGGCATGGAAACCTGCCGGTGCGCTGCAGTTTCCGCCACCGCCACCGGCGTTGAGGCAGAATTCGTTTACTTGTTCGTTCAAAAACTCTCCGCCCGAGGCGAGGGTGTTGCCGTTTTCATTTTTCAACACATAGCCTCCGTTGCCGTATTCACAGCACATGCCATCACCATATTCATCGAAAAAAACGAGGTCGTAGCAGCCATTGGGCAGGCAAAGATTTTCCTGCAGGGTCAATCCGCTGGCATCGTCCTGGTAAGGACCGCCGGAAGCGATCAGGCTGGAATTTTGGAAAATACCCCAGGTGGTTTCCGAGCCATATAGGTCAAGTGTGATCGTTAGTGTGAGGAGGTTATCGTCGCAGTTGCCGCCGCCACCGCCACCACCGAGGCAGATGAGGGCTTGCTGTGCATTGATGCGACCGGCACCCAGCATGCCCTGGTAACCGGGGTTTTGCGTGTTGATGTTGTCGGCGCTGGCATACAGACAACTGACGAGTTGGGCGTTGGTAGCCGATGGTTTGTATGATTTCATGTGTGCCAGCATGCCGGCGACCAGCGGGCAGGCCATGGAAGTGCCGGTGAAGCTGTCGTAGGCATTATTATGGCTGGCGATCGAACTCAGGATGTTGGTACCGGGAGCGGCAATGTCCACCCAGGTACCGTAGTTGGAACCGGTGTTTCGCTGGTCGTTGGAATTGGTATTGGCGACTGCGATTACATTGTTGTAAGCGGCCGGATATTGTGGGGTACTGATATTATCATTGCCGGCAGCGGCTACGACAATGCTGCCATTGCTCACGGCAAAATTGATCAGGTTTTGGAATACCGTGCTGTAGCCACCACCTCCCCAGGAGCAACTGATCATGTCGGGTGCGTTGACCGCTGCGTATTCAAAAGCCTGCCAGACCTTGTCGATACTGGATCCCATAGTGCCATCCGTTTTTCCTTTACACGCCATGATTTTCGCATTATTAAAAGAAATGGAGGCGACGCCCGTGCCGTTATTGGTGACCCCGGCGGCGATGCCGGCGCAGTGGGTGCCATGAGAAAACTCCGAGGAAGAAGCATAGCCGGGAGGGGCGGGGTTGTTGTCATTATTGGCTGCATCCCAGCCGATAACGTCGTCCACATATCCATTTCCGTCATCATCAACACCGGGAGTGCCATAGTATTCTGCGAGGTTGTACCAGAGGTTGTCTTCCAGGTCATTGTGGTCCCATTTGACGGCATCGTCCACGATGGCGATGACCACGTCGCTGCCTTCCTTGTGGAGGTCCCATGCCTGGTAGGCTTTGATTTTGGATAAAAACCACTGGTTATTGTTGTTGGCGTAGGTGTCGTTGGGGGTGTAGTAGGAACGCATAATCGGTACTTTTTCCGCAAATTCCACAATGGATTCCGCTTCCAGGGCACTGATGAGGGCGTCGGTTTTCTCAATTTTATCAAAAGTTAATTGGTAGGTATTCGTGAAAAATGAAGACCTGACCTTCGTGAAAGGCCGGAACACTTCGCGTACTTCAAAAGCCTTGAGCAATTCCGCAAAATAGGGATAGGCGGCTATTCCTTCCGCATTTCTTAAAGGGGGCAATTCTACCCCGGCATTCTCTTTTATTTTCAGGAAAATGGTGCCATCGTAATAGTCCGGATGAATGGTCTGGCCCATCATGTTTTGGGGAAACAGGAACGATACCGCAAGTATCACTGCTGCGAAGAAACTGGTGGTGCAACGGGAATGGAAAGGTGTGATCATGATCTTTTTGATTTTTCTAAAAGTGAAAAAAATGGTCAACGATCAGTTAGTGTGGAATGCGGAAGGTTGGTACCCACGTTGGGTAGTATTTTTTTTGAGAAAGAATATTTATTTTCGAAGGAAACTAACCGAATAATGACGGTGAGGACCCGTTGTTATTTTTTGCTAAAAATAAATGGTCGTTTTTTCGGGTACTTTTCGGATAAAATATATTTTCACCACCGTAAAAAAGAAGATCCGGCACTTCCCGGTCTCTGTTTTTTTTAAATATTTAATTGTACAACCTATTGGTTTCGTGAAAGTTAGGTTGTAAATGGCCGATGTGTTTTAGCTATATTTTAACGTGTGTAATTATTATTAATTCAAGTATTAAAGGCTAGATATTTATAGCCACCTGTATCCGGTAACATAATTATTTTACAAAAAAACCACAGTGAAGAGGGCACCGGGTGTCTGCTTCCGCCTACTAAGTGTAAAAAAATCATGAAGACAAGTTGGTTCTCACAAACATCTGCTTGCCACGGCCACCGCATTTTATTGGTGTTGGTGTGGGCGGGCTTTTTCCTTTGTTCCGGTAATGCCCAGGACCCCATTTTTTCCCAGTTTCAAAACAGCAAACAGTACCTCAACCCGGCCTATACCGGCATCGACGGGGGATGGTCGGTCACGGCAGTGGAACGGGAACAGTGGGGAAAAGTGCTGCACGATGCGCCGCTGCCGGGCACATTTTCCAGCCAGTTTGCTTCCGTCGAATGGAACCTGCCCAATTACCTGAACAGCCTGGGGTTGTTTTTCATGAACGATACGGAGGGCGAGGGTCGGCTGCGTACGGTTTACTCGGGCTTCAACTATAGCCAGGTGCTGGCGGTCGGCCGGCCAAAAAGAGGGGGCACCGTCTCCAATGTCCGGTTGGGGTTCGGGTTGTATTATGCCCGCAAGTGGATCGACGACTGGGAAGACCTGCTTTTCTCCGATCAATTGCATCCCAAAGGCCCGGCCTACTTTCTGTCGCAGTCGGCACATGCACCATTTTTCGAACAGTTTCAAAACAATCCGCCCTGGTGGACGGGGCTCAATATAGGCGTGCTTTACGCCCATCAGGGGAGGAGTGGCGAGCGCTGGGAAATGGGCGTGAGTTCCACCCACGTCATCGGGCTGTTGTCGAGCTCGGAAGTGGAATCGATCCAGGCGATCGGCACGAGTCTGGCGCCCCGGTTTACGCTGCACGGAACAGCTTTTATTCCGTCGTGGCAGTTCGGGAGCCGCGATCATTTCACGCCCTTTCCATCGGCCCGCATCGACTACCAGGGCCGGATTAGTGCCTTTACCATCGGGAGCGAGTTGTGGATGAATGCATTTGCCTGGGGGCTTTTTTACCAGAGCACTCTTGCCAACACTTTTTCTACGAGTACCCACGCCCTGATATTTACGACCTCGGTCGGGGTGGGGGTGCACGACGATCACGTACTCGACATTGGTTTGAGCTATGATCTGAATCTCGGTGGCCTGACGGGTTACACCGGTGGAGTGTTTGAGGTGACGATTAACTATCACAACCGCAATTACCGCAACAATGTGACTTGTCCGCCAGTGACCCGGGCGCACCGGTTGCGCTATGAGAACAGTTTTCACAAAAATCCAAAAAACAAAAACCTGAATTGATGAACCATCAACGCATCCTGCCGGCTTTCTTTTTTTTCTTCTTTTTCCAAACCACCTTTCTTCCGGCCCAAAACTGCACTATCCCCACCTGCAACGAAGCCGATTGCGGGGTGGGGTTTGTATCGTTCGCCCCCTCTGGTTCCAATGTGTTTTGTGAGGGTGGCAGCGTTATTTTGGAGAATACCAGTGACCCGGGGTTCGATGAATTTTATATTGAATGGGGAGACGGGATCATCGACACCGTGTATGATTATAACGATATTATCCATACCTACGACTTCACGGGCATCGATCGCTGCCAGGAAGGTCCAAGCATCAATGTAGAGCCTTGTTTTCATGCTTTCCGCAGCTGCGCCAATGGCATCAGTTGCAACAAAAGTACCGGGCTGCTGACTGTCAAGATCAAACCCGTGGCCCGGTTTACGGTGGATGCGCAGGCCTGCGTGGGCACGGAAATATGTTTCAACAACAACAGTTGTAATGAAGACAGCTACCTCTGGGATTTTGGAGATGGAACCACATCGACCCTGGAAAACCCCTGTCACATTTTCAACTCGACCGGTTTTTTTCAGGTGACCTTGGTCGTGGAAAACGGTTGTGGTACCAGCGATCCGGAGACGCAAACGGTGGAGGTAATCGGGTATCCGGAAGCTATCGTGGACGCAACCCTCGATCCCGCTACCGGTTGCCTGCCCCTCGATGTGACTTTCGATAACAATTCCCTCAATGTGGACTCCTTTAATATACAGGATTTTCAATGGTCGGTCAGCCCGAATAATGGCTGGTACTTCAATCCGGATACCATTTTTAGTGAAAATTCCTGGAACAACTTCATCACTTTTACGGATACCGGCGAGTATGAGGTGACCCTGGAAGTGTTCAATATTTGCGGAAATGAAATCTGGACGCAGGTTATTACCGTGTACGAAGCTCCAACTGTGAATTTGCAGAACCTGGGTTCCTATTGTGAAGAGGCCGTCATTAATTTTTGTGATTTTGCCGGATTTGGTGGTTCTATCAGCAGTTACTCCTGGACAGTGACCGATCCGCTCGGCGGGGTCATCACCTACAATGCCGCCTGTCCTACGGGCACCTTTACTGTTCCCGGAAGCTACACGGTAGACCTGGCCGTTGGCAGTATTTCCTGTGGCAGTGTCAGCACCGGCAACTCCTTTTTTATCCAGTCGGCGGGCACCCCCGATTTCAGTGCTATTCCTGCGTTGATTTGCAGCTCCGATGATCCGTTTCAGCTGGAAGCGCAGCCACCGGGAGGCGTCTGGTCTTCCAACATGCCACCCGGGGGACTCAGTGCCGGCGGCCTGCTCGACCCTTCGGTTGCTGTCCCGGGTACGCCTTATTCCCTGGCGTACGATCCTCCCGGAGATTGCACCGATAATGGCAGTTTGACTATTACGGTAACCGGCGCAGCGCCGGTGAGTGTAGAAGATGAAGTGGTGCTTTGTACTGATAATGGCATTTACCAACTCCAGTACTCACCCGCTGGGGGCACCTGGATTAGTCCGACCGGTAGTGTTACCCCGGACGGTCTGTTTGATCCGCTAGTTGCGGGCATTGGATTCGATACGCTGACGTATGAACTGGTCGATGCTGCGAACTGTGTGATCACCGAACAAACCATTATCGAAGTGGAAGACCTGCCCGTTTTAGACCTGCCTCCGGCGGCTACTTTTTGTGAAACAAATGACCCCATCGTTCTGGCCGACCAGCTCGCTATTGCCGTTGATCCGGCCGGCGGCACCTTCAA
>JBFIJS010000274.1:0-5899 GCA_041600595.1 Saprospiraceae bacterium
CTGCGGCGTGCTGTTGCAACGGGAACTGGGCATCACCCATACGGAAATCGGAGCCCTGGATATCCGCAACCAGTGCTCCGGGTTCATCTACGGCCTTTCCATTGCCGACCAGTTCATTAAATCAGGGATGTATAAAAACATCCTGTTGGTCGGGGCAGAAGTTCATTCCATGGGCCTGGACTTCAGTACCCGCGGCCGCAATGTAACGGTGCTGTTCGGTGACGGGGCCGGGGCCGTTGTCATTCAGCCTACGGAGGAAAAGGGTAAAGGCATTTTGACGACAAAACTTCACTCCGACGGCACCTATGCCGAGAAGCTGGCGATGATCAATCCCGGTTCTCACTCGGGTTATCATTTTAACAAAATGAACGAACCCATCGACTTCGGCTACGACGAAAATGCGGAGTTTGGTGGTCGGTTTATTACCCAGAAAATGCTGGACGATGGCATGAACTTCCCCAACATGGATGGCCAGTTGGTCTTCAAAATAGCAGTTACCAAATTTCCGGAAGTCATTCTGGAAGCCCTCGAAGATCAAAAGCTCACCCCGGCAGATATCAACCTGTTTATTCCACACCAGGCCAATCTCCGTATCAGCCAATTCGTACAGCGACGCCTGAAACTCAACGACGACCAGGTCTGGAACAATATCCAGCGCTACGGAAACACCACGGCAGCTACCATACCCATTGCCATGTTCGAGGCCCATGAGGCCGGCAAAATCAAGGAAGGAGACTTGCTCTGCCTGGCTGCTTTTGGCAGTGGATTTACCTGGGGCTCAGCTTTGATTCGCTGGTAAACGCAGCGAGGGCTGATCTTATGGAAACGCGGCTTATACTATCTTCGTAAACACGACGAATTGTGACGTCAGTCATCTATGAGCCAGAAAATCTCCGGGACAACAAAAGGGACTTCAGTCTGGAGTTTTTCTTTGATATATAAGTGTTTATTTTATCCCTTTCCTATATCCTCACCCGCTACCAGGTTTGACCTGAATTGCCTTTTTTTACAAACTGAAAAGAACATCTGGTTCATCGGCACTGTTGAGCCATGCAAGCAAGGGGATGTGCCGCCACCAACCTTTTTAACCTTCAATTCTATGGAGGAATCATAGAAAAAAGTAAACACATGACATAAAAAACGTTGGGGCTCATGTTCTTGCCAGAGCAACCTACGACCGGCTCTTTTTATCTCACTTACATAACCAAAACGAACACTTATGACACGTAACGCACTTACGCTGGCCTTTCTGCTTTTTACCCACATTTTATTACAATCACAAACGACCCCGGTTCTGATGGGCATCACTACCCGGGGAGGAAATGCCAATACCGGAACCCTGTTTTCCCTCTCACCGGACGGACAGGATTATAAACTGCGTCATCATTTTGACCCGGTTGGGCCACATGCACTGCGTGCCGGTCTGACGCTGGGATCCGATGGCCTGCTCTACGGTGCTTCCCTGCGGGGAGGGTCTTCCGAATCGGGTAGCATTTTTCGCCTCAACCCGGATCAGGGAAGTTTCGAGCCCTTGCATTATTTTGCCGAATCAGATGGAAGTGAGCCTCATTCCGCTCCAATCGAAGGAGCCGATGGCAAATTGTATGGCACAACTGCTGCCGGCGGCAATCATTCCGCAGGTGTTATTTACCGGATGGAAAAAAACGGCAGCAACTTCACCGTTTTACATCATTTTTCCGGTACGGACGGAGCGCAGCCTCAGGGTATTTTACACGAAGCTTCCGATGGGCGTTTGTACGGAATGACCATCCGGGGAGGCACCCATGAAGATGGAACTATTTACCGCATAGAAAAAGATGGAACCGGCTTCGTCAGTCTGCACGCTTTCCTTGGATTTACGGAAGGACGCAACCCGCTCGGGGGCTTGATCGAAGATCAGGAGGGCGTTTTATACGGCAATTTATCCGCAGGAGGCCCTGGATTGGCGGGTACCGTTTTCAAAATTCAAAAGGACGGCACCGGGTTCGAGCTGTTAAAAACATTCAATTTCTCTACCGACGACGGAAACCAACCTTTTGGAACCCTGTTGCTGGCATCGGATGGAAAACTCTACGGTACGACTTTCTCCGGTGGGTTGAGCTATGTGGGAATTATTTTCCGCATGGATAGAACCGGCGAGAATTACGAAATTTTACATGAATTTACCGCTCCGGAAGGACGAAACCCCTTTGCCGGTAACCAACTGACAGAAGGTTCCAACGGTGCGCTATTCGGCACCACCAACCGGGGCGGCACCTTTGAAAACGGCGCTGTTTACAAAATCAATAAAAACGGCGCTGACTTCGCAGTGATCCATCATTTCAGCAACGAAGGGAAACAACCCTGGTCGGGCGTCATTGCTGCCAACGGAAAAATATTTGGCACCACCTCCCTTGGCGGCAACAGCAATGGCGGCATCGTTTTCTCCATCCGGGAAGATGGGACATCATTCGAATTATTGCGGGATTTGAGCCGTACCAATGAAGATGGGTTCGCTCCATCTGCTGCGCTCGTGCGGGCGCAGGATGGCCATTATTACGGAACGACCGAAGCCGGTGGCGACTTTGGTTTCGGGACGATTTTCCGGCTGCAACCTGATGGCTCGTCTCTGGAGACGGTTTACCACTTCGACGGGTTGTCGGGAGGGCTTCCCCAAAGTGAACTTTTAGCCGGAACAGATGGCCTGCTTTACGGTACAGCCTCCCAAATGGGAGCTTTCAGCAACGGCACCATTTACAAATTTGACCCTCTTGCCGGAGACTTCACCCTGCTACATACCTTTTCACTGGTCGGAGAATTCGGCGCATCGCCGCAGGCCGGGCTGATCGAAGGCTCGGATGGCAAACTCTACGGCACGGCCCGCAGTGGTGGCAGTACCGGAGCCGGCACTGTTTTCCGGTTAAATAAAAACGGAACCGGCATGGAGGCCATTTATCATTTCATCGCTACCGCCACTACCGGCAATACCCCTGCTTTTACCCTGCTGGAAGGCGATAACGGGATGTTGTCCGGAGTCACCATCTTTGGGGGTGGCGCTACCGGACAACCTTCCGGCACCTTATTCAGGCTGGAAAAAAACGGCAGCAACTTTTCCGTTTTGAAAAATTTTGACCTGAATGAAAACGGTTCGCCAGCGGGTTCACTTGTCTCTCCCGGTGATGGCTTTTTGTATGGCATGACCATTAATGGCGGCGATAACCTGGTAGGCACTATTTACCGGATCGCAGCGGATGGACAAACTTTTGAAACGATCCACCACCTCAATGTCATCAATGGCATTTCTCCGCAAGGTGCCTTATTACCCGACCCTGCCGGAGAGTGGTTGTACGGGCTGGCTAAAAGTGGTGGTGAATTCGATCAGGGCGTCGTTTTCAGGCTGCAAACTGATGGATCTCAGTTTGAAAAAATACACGACTTTGAGGGAGTCATCAACTATGATGGTTCCTCGCCGAACGGCGGTATGGTTTGGGTGGCTCAGCCCAGTGCCAATCACGAGAAACAACCATTAACGGGATTAACCGTTTCCCCAAACCCTACCAACGGCCCCCTCCACTTGTCCTGGAGCAACGCTTTTCCTGCCGGGGAAAAAGCAACCCTGACAGTGGCAGATGCGACCGGAAAACAATTGGTCAAACTGAAGGGAAATGTCAGGGAACTGGATGTGTTGTTGAGCAACCGGAGCCAAAGCTGGACCCCGGGCATTTACTTTTTGCGAATTGAAACGAAGCAGGGGTTTTTTAGCGAAAAGATTATTCGGCAGTAAGTTAAATACTGTGTAATCTAATTTAGTTTAAGAAATGCGGCGCAGGGAATTTCCAGCTTCAATTGACCCCCAACGTGCGCCTCCAGGGATTGTTAAGGGGGAAAAATTAAAGAAAATTTAAATTACACGGTATTAAATTACTGCTATTCAGGTTTTTAGACCTTTCCCTGTGCTTTTGCATATCCAAAAGACCGTCATTTGCCGGCAGCATTTGCCTGCTTCATCCCGGGGGATTTTCGGGGGCGGCGTTGACCCTGTAGTGGGTACGATACCGCCCCCGGCCCTGACGCAGCGATACCTGGCAATTAGTCTTTCTCAGGCTCGCATACCATTCAGAAAATCTGTACTGCTCATCCGTTTGCGGCCCCGCAGTTGCAATTCCAACAGCTCCACCAACCCGTCTTCACAGGCGATCATCAACTGCTTTTTACCGTCGGTTACTATTTGTCCGGGTGGGTAATTGTGCGGCCCAATTATTTTTTTTGTCCGGAAAATCTTCAACATTTCACCGTTGATCTTATCCCAGCTTTGTTCTTCCCAGAGGCTGCCATCAACTACCAACACAGCCTTTCCCGTCACATTGGTCCAGGCACCGGGATACGGGCTGAGGCCCCGCACAAAATCGTGGACCTTTTTCGTTGGTTGGGAAAAATTAATCTCACAGGTTTCGTGGAATATTTTTGGTGCTTTGGAGACAAGGCTTTCGTCTTGCTTCTTTAATGTATAATTCCCTGTTTCGATAGCCTTAACTGATTTCAGGACCAGTTCAGCTCCCAGGTGCATCATTCGGTCGTGTACTTCACCGGCCGTTTCATTTTCGCCGATCGGCATTTTTTCCTGAAATAAAATATCTCCGGTATCGATTTCGTGTCGGATAAAAAAGGTCGTCGCACCGGTTTCCTTTTCACCGTTGACTACGGCCCAATTGATCGGGGCGGCTCCACGGTACTTAGGAAGCAGGGAGCCATGCAGGTTGAAGGTGCCCAGGCGGGGCATGTCCCAAACCACTGCCGGCAACATCCGGAACGCCACAACGACCTGCAGATCAGCACGGTAAGAGGATAGTTCCGCTAAGAATTCCGGCGATTTCAAATTGGGCGGTTGCAGCACCGGCAAGTTTTGACTCACGGCAAATTTCTTGACGGCGGATTCAATCAATTTTTTTCCACCACGCCCGCCCCACTTGTCGGTCGAGGTGATGACAGCCACTACCTCATAGCCATTTTCCAGTAATATTTTTAATGAAGGCACCGCAAATTCCGGGGTTCCCATGTAAATGATTCGCATGTTATCTTTATTATTTAAATGAGGAATTTAAAGTATGAAAAAAATTCATTACTCCTGCATTCACGCAAGAGGGCCGAAATATTCACTTCGCTTAGAGGCAGGCTATCCAACTGTTGCAAAAAGAGTAACTTTTCCTGCCCCGCATTTTATAAATCAACTTATTACACAGTGTGATAGTGTAAATGTTTAAGTAAAAATAGACATTAGTGCCCTGGATTTTGAATGACCTCTTAAAATGACTGTGAAATGAGTTTGAAAAATTTTCCCAAGATCGAAATCACGTCGGCTACCGACTTTTTCCAAATTTTACCGGATAAAGTAAATGAAGAATGGCTGGTCGGCATTGAGACCCTTTTTCACTTTCATATTTCGGGAGAAAAAGGAGGGCTGTTCAGCGTGGATGTCCGGGAAGGTATCATGGAAATCAGGGAGGAGTTGAACGGGGAACCCAAATGTGTTATTCAAGCAAAAGATATTCATTTCATAAAGCTATTAAATGGAGAAATGAACCCTGTAATGGCATTACTGACCGGGAGATTAAAAGTTTCTGATCAGGAAGAAATCATGAAACACGCCCAGGTTTTGGGACTGCTCTAACCATTGGATTTATTCCATACTCAGCCATTGTTCGGTTTCCCGGCAACCAGCAAGGCATAACACCAGGCCCCTGCCAGAAAGGTTTCACAAATATCAATTGTGCCCAGGAGGTTGCCCTGCTGAACCGCACTGCGAATACCCAGCAAGGTTAAAAATTCGCCTAATCGGCGCCATCTTTTACAATGACGCAGAACGTTCCGGAAAGAAACCCTGACATACGGGGAGCAGTCTTGTATATTGATATTGGTGAAA
>JBFIJS010000275.1:0-5897 GCA_041600595.1 Saprospiraceae bacterium
AAAGAACTCTTGGTTTTTCACACAGCACCTCCGCATTTTTTAAACATACTTAAATTACAGTGCAATTAATATTCTAAGATAAATTTGGACAGGTTCTGACCTTTATCCAAATCTAATTTTTTACGCAGGCGGTAGCGAGCGACCTCCACCCCCCGGAGGGAAATACCCATGAGGTTGGCAATGTCTTTAGTGTTTAGATTGAGCCGTAAGAAAGCACAGAGTTTTTGTTCGTTTGGGGAAAGGTCGGGGAATTGATTTCTCAGCCGTGTCAAAAAGCTACCGTGAACCTGATCGAAATGCAACTGGAACTGCTCCCAGTCTTCCTGGAGTCTCAGGGTCGTATCAATTTCCTTTACCAGTTGCTCCAGTGCCTGTTTGGTCTCCTTATTTTTTCCTTTACGGGTTACTTCTTTTATTTTTTCCCGGATGGTATCAATGAATTCATTTTTCACCACCAGGTTCATCGTAGAAGCTGCGAGCAAGTTGTTCAGATGTTGCAACTCACTTTTTACTTTATCTTCTTCCAGTTGCCGGAGTTCCTGTGCTTTCTGTTGTTCAATTTTGATCAGTTCCTTTTGTTTATTCGTCAGCTCGATTTGAATGGCTTCTTCTGCTTTTTCTGCTTTTTTATGATACCGGCGTTTTTGTAAATCGGAGACCAGCAGCAGCAGGAAAACACCTGATAACGCATACAATATCTTGGCCGATGTACTTCTGTGAAATGGCGGCTCCACCTTCAGGGACAAAGGCTGGCTGGTCACGATTTCTCCTAAATGGTTGCGGGCTTGTACCCAAAATTCATACTCCCCTTCGGTTAGATTGGAGTATTCTTTAACGGCAGTATTGCTCCACTCTCCAAACTTATCGTCGAAGCCTTGCAAAAAAAACCGAAACTGCTGGTTGCTTACATTATTAAACTGAAAAGACTCGGCTACGAATTGCAGCACTTTTGCACGGTGGGGAACGATGAGCTGTTTTATTTGTTCGGGTGCAGTTGCGAATGGTTTTCGCAGGTATAGGACGCTGTCCTCTGAGACACTAGAGACCTTCCGTACCAAAACCGGTATATCGCTGGCTAAACGACTTTCCATTTCGGGGAAATAGTGGATAAACCCTTCATTGGCATTGAACAACACGCCGCTGGTAGTATTTGTAGAAACGTTAAGCAGGTCATTGTTGAAGGTGTAGCGCAGTTGGAATAAGGAGGAGGGCACAAATACCAAATTGCTGGAACTGATCTGCTTGAAAAAGCCCACGAGGTTTTCGGCAAATACATGAATGTTTTTCTGTTTGTCCTGGGCGAGCAAATAGACTTGTTGTTTCCCTATGTCTTGAGAAAAAATGTCCGCTTCTCTGATCCGGTCCGTTGTTTGGTCGATCATATAAATGCCGTCCTTGGTTGCCAGGTAAAGTTCATTGTTGATTTTGCTCAGAACAATTTGTTCGTCGATAGGCAAATCATGCTCATTCGACACGTTGGTAACGGTCGCCACTGTCATTTCCGGCGATAAATCGAGCCGGTACAGTCCTTTGTAAAACTGTCCTACCCAGATTTGCCCTTTTTGGTCCTCTTCAAAAAAACGGCTCGACTCATCAAAGCCACTGATTTTTTGAACTGCTTGTAGCCCCTCGTATTCCGACACCCTGAATAGGTACAGGCCAGCGTAGGTTCCACCGATGGCAAATGCCGGGTTTGACTTCAGTTGCTTTACCTGCCACAGGCCGTCGGTATTGGCCAGGCGCTCTGCCTTGCCATTTTCCAAAACGAACAACCCGGTGTGATGCCCGGCATAAAGTCTTCCCATGATTTTTTGCATGCCGTACGCCGGACCTTCCGTTCCCTGAAGGAATACACCGTGGGCGGTGTCATTTTCTTGAAAATAAATGCCGTTGGAGGTGGTGTAATAAATGCCTTCTTCGGCATGAAAAACCTCGTAGCCACTACCCTCTATGCCCGCTTCCTGATTGATATAGCGCATGGGGGAGTTGATGTCGATGATGGCTATCCCGTTTTGCATACCTATCCACAAATTGCCGGCGTAGTCCTGAAAACCACGCAGACAGGCATTCGTCAGCAGTCCGTCATGTGCCGTGATTTGCTCGATGTTTTGTGTTTGTAAATCATACAAAAACAAACCGGCCGTTTGGGTAGAAATAGCCAGCCGGGCATCGGAAAGTTGCAGGACGTGATTGATGTATTTTCCTTTCAGTTCTCTGGCCAGGGCACCATGTTTACGGGAAACGCCAAAAGGAGTTGTTAGCTCAATGTCACCTGAATGATAAAACAACAGCAGTCCCTCGCCTTCCGGAACGATCCCGGCAATGATCTGGTCATTTTGGCTTTGTGGATAAGCAACCACCAGATTCTTGTCTTTTATTTCAAATAGTTTTCCTTGTTGGTTTTGGGTAAAAAGTTTTCCGCCGGCTTGAAACGACCGTCCTGTTCCACCTTCCAGTCCTGCGACGGAAATGGATTGGCCGTCATATATATAAATGTGTTGAAATGTACAGAAGTAAACACTCGAATTGAAAAGGAAAACATCCCAGACTTCATCAAAATCCTGTGACTGTGCGGGAATCTTGTCCACCAGTGACACATAGTTCCAGTTGTCATCGAGATAGCCAAATGTTCCTTGTGAACCTACGTATAACCGGTTGGTATTTTCATCAAAAGCCAGTGATCGTTCCTTTTTCCCGGGTTCGCAAACATGCATTTCCCATTCGTAACCATTGTAGGAAAGCACGCCCAGATTGTTGGCTACGAAAAGGTTCATATCCCTGTTTTGGGCAAAGTCAATATTCTGAATACCAGCTCTGTAGTCGGCAGGGGTAAAATTTTGGATAGGATACTTTCCGCTAAAAGCCCGAAGCTGCTGGTTTAGTAAAAAAAGAAAAACCAACCATAAGACGCACTTTGTGATGTATTTAAAATATCCCATGTGAAAGTTTGTAAATGACAAAAGTACTTATTTCCCAATGGCTTGCGTGAACTTTCTGTTACATTTGTAGTAGTCGTTAAAATGTTTGAAGAAAAAAAAGATGGGGTATTTTCTTGAAAAATCTGAGGTGTCAAACCTTACATTTGTTTTTCATAGTTGAGTTGAATTAAAACGAAACATGAAAAAATAACTTGGTCGCAAAATATTATTGGGTTTAGCGAAGGAGCTCCATTGCAGTAAATTCGGCGACACAATCCAGGCGTTATTCATACCGACTAAAATCTTTAGACCAACTCAGTTTGCTTTTTAACTCGTCGTCATAAAGCAATTGCAATTTCATTTGTCATGACTTGCCGCATTGCACTGCTTTAGGTTCGTAAACAATGGTATACATGAAATTTTTTACAAAAACACTGTTCCTTTTCCTGCTTTCTACCACCCTGTTTGCACAAGCTGACCAGGTGTCAGTTGTCAAAAATAATGAGGGGATGAAATTGGTAGTCAATGGCAACGACTTCATGATTAATGGTATGAACTGGGATTACATCCCAATCGGTACCAACACGGTAAATGCTGATTTTTGGAACAAACCAGACGATATCATCAGGGCTGGTTTGGATGCAGAAATGAGTCTCCTGAAAAATATGAATGTGAATGTGATCCGGCAGTACACGGGTGTGCCAGCCAGGTGGATCAAATACATTTACGAGAATTACGGCATATATACCATGTTAAATCATTCTTTCGGGAGGTATGGACTCACATTAAACGGCGTATGGACCCCCATAACACTGTATGACGATCCGAGAACCCAGAAGTTCTTAATGGATGAAGTAACAACGCTGGTGCAGGAATATAAGAATACGCCCGGGCTTTTGTTGTATCTCCTTGGCAATGAAAATAATTACGGCCTTTTCTGGCAAGGGGCTGAAACGGAAGATTTCCCTGACGATGAACGCAGGATAAATTTCATCGGAGAAAAGAGGGGAAGGCCTATGTATAAGTTGATGAATGATGCTGCCAAGGCCATGAAGGCTATTGATCCCTCACACCCGGTTGCCATTTGCAATGGGGATGTACTATTTATCGATATCATCGCTGAGGAATGTAAGAATGTGGACATATACGGTACGAATGTTTACCGGGGTGTTTCATTTGGCGATATGTTTCAGGTAGTGAAAGACAAACTTGATAAACCGCTCATGTTTACGGAGTTTGGTGCCGATGCATTCAATGCCATTGAAATGGCGGAGGATCAAAAATCACAGGCCTATTACATGGTAGGGAACTGGAGAGAGATTTATGAGAACGCTGCCGGAGTTGGAAAGGCAGGGAATTCTATTGGTGGTTTCACTTTCCAGTTTAGTGACGGCTGGTGGAAATTTGGATTTGATGACAGGGCATATGCAGATGTACACGACAGCAATGCTTCCTGGAGCAATGGGGGTTATCAAAGTGATTATCGGGAAGGCGAAAATAACATGAACGAGGAATGGTTTGGGATATGTGCCAAAGGCCCTACTAACGAGAGAGGTTTGTACACCCTTTACCCAAGAGCTGCATATTATGCTTTGAAAGAAGCACACCAATTGAATCCCTATGCACCCGGTACAACTGTGACATCCGTCAATGCATATTTTGACAACATTCAGCTCATGGATGCCGTACTCCGGGCACGTGGAGATAAAGCAGCGTTGGAAAGCAATCAGAAAATCCGGTTGAGCCGCTTCCAGGCTAAATTTGAGACCTATAACACGGGAGGGACGTTGATTACTACTCCCGACGAACCCGACCCATCTGTTAGAAATAACCCCGGTCAAGCGGCCTACCCGGATGAACTTGGTTTTGACCACATGCAATCATTCTTCTTCGGCGTAGAAGCTAATCCTACCCCTAATCTGAGGGCCAGTACCACTTTCAATTTAGTTGGTAATGTTGCGGATAATCCTATTAATGAAATTTTCTATGAAAATGTCGTTCGTGACCGGCAGGATAGAACCGATGGTAATTTAAGACTCTATTCTGCCGACGTTGATTGGACGGCAAAGGATTTCGATTTGCGAGGGTTTTACAGAACCGGTCATTATCACTGGGCCTATGAAGGTGACTTTTTTGGTTTATATCCGGAAGCCAATTATGGTCCCAACCTGGATCTTTACAATGGAGAAATATTAGGAATAGAAATAGACGGTAAAAAGGCATTCAAAGGGCTACATGCGGCCTTTGGACCTCAACTATGGTGGGGAGCAAACCCTGCGGTTCTCTTAAAATATGGCCGGGAAATAAACCATTTCAAAGTGACAGGTGTGTTTCACGAAGATATTGATGATGCCCCCGAATTTGTAACTTCTATCGCAGTTCCACTTCCGAAAACCCGAAGGGCTACCCTTCATGTAGCAAGGAAATTGGGACCGGTAGAAGTTGAAGTGGGAGGAATCTGGGGTGGATCACCTCTGAACGGCAGGAGCTTCCAAATAGTGACTGGCGAGCCGGGTAAATACGAAGTATTCGAAGATGAAATCAAATCCTCTGATAACTGGGGAGGAAAAGCAAAAATCAAATTTTCGAAAGGAGCCTTCAATTGGTATGCACAGGCTGCAACCATGGGCCTTGTAGCCAACGGCGGATTTGATGCAACCCGAACATTCACCGGCTGGAGGTTGAAGGACAGCGGAAGTGGAAACCAAAACAACTTCTTAACAGGTTTTACTTTCTTGCTTGGCAACTTCCAGGTTGCACCTAATTTCCTCTGGCAGAAACCTCTCGTTGATCCTATCCCTAATGATGTTCCCTCGCCGGGACGACTTAGAAATATTCAGGATGATCCGTTCGCGGTGAGGGGTAATAGAGAAACCGTTGCCGGAGAATTACTGATTACTTTTGACCCCACTCCAGGCACCTGGATGTACGAATGGGACAATGACCGTGCTGAAGATGCCAAATTTGCCGTGAGCGCTG
>JBFIJS010000276.1:0-5882 GCA_041600595.1 Saprospiraceae bacterium
CGATCTTTTTTTCTGCGCAACCTAAAGGTAGGGAACTGCTGCGGGAAAAGAAAAGGCGCACTAATTTTTAAGGTTCTTTTTAAGCAAATTAGCGGGGCCCTTGAAGTGACCCGTTAATCCCGTTGGCCATGAGGCCCGATCTGTTTACAGGATAAAAATACCTGAACAAAAAGAGGTGTCACCCCGGCAAGGATGACACCTCTTGTATTTGTGTCCGACACTGAGTAACAATGGTTTACCCCACTGTATCAGGTGTCAATATTGGCATATTTTGCATTCGCTTCGATAAAGGCCCGGCGAGGCGGAACGTCTTCTCCCATCAGCATGGAAAAGATGCGGTCGGTTTCTGTCGCATCCTCAATGGTCACTTGCCTCAGGATGCGGGTCACGGGATCCATGGTGGTTTCCCAGAGTTGCTCGGCATTCATTTCACCCAAACCTTTGTAGCGCTGGATTTTGACGGAGGTATCATTTTCCCCGTTGGAATAAGCGGCAACGGCGGCTTTCCGTTCCTCCTCGTTCCAGCAATACTGGAATTGTTTTCCTTTTTTCACCATGTAGAGTGGCGGAGCGGCAATATAAACATGACCCTGCTCGATGAGCGGTTTCATATACCGGAAAAAGAACGTCAGAATCAGGGTGGTAATGTGGCTGCCATCAATATCGGCATCACACATAATAACCACTTTGTGATAGCGGAGCTTTTCCGTATTCAGGACTCGTTCGCCCTCATCATTTTCGGTAATGCTGACCCCGAGTGCGGTGAATATATTTTTGATTTCCTCGTTTTCGTAAATTTTGTGCTCCATCGCTTTTTCCACGTTCAGGATTTTACCCCTGAGTGGCAAAATAGCCTGGATGTGACGGTCGCGACCCTGCTTGGCGGTACCACCTGCCGAGTCCCCCTCGACCAGAAAGATTTCGCTGTCCTCTGGTTTGCGGGAAGAGCAGTCGGCCAGTTTGCCGGGAAGGCCGCTGCCGGTGAGGGCATTTTTGCGCTGCACCATTTCCCGGGCTTTGCGGGCTGCCTGACGGGCAGTGGCTGCCAAAATGACTTTTTCCAGGATTTTTTTAGCAGCTCCGGCATTTTCTTCTACGTACGTCGTCAGTGCTTCGCCAACGGCTCTCGACACAATACCGGTCACCTCCGAGTTACCCAGTTCGCTTTTGGTCTGGCCTTTAAACTGGGGCTCAGGCACCTTCACCGATACAATGGCGGTGAGTCCTTCCCGGAAGTCATCGCTGGTGATGGTCAGTTTATTTTTGATTTTAGCCAAAACTCCCGTCGTCTCACCGTATTGGTTCAAGACCCGGCTCACGGCCCGCCTGAATCCATTGACGTGTGTACCTCCTTCCGGTGTCCGGATGTTGTTGACGTAGGAAAAGATGTGTTCCGAGTAAGAAGTATTGTATTGCAAAGCCACCTCTACTTCCACGTTGTCTTCCTTGCCGATAACGTGGATCGGCGTGTCGATGAGCTTTTGGCGGCTTTCGTCGAGGTAGAGGACAAATTCCTTTAAGCCTCCTTCGGAGAAAAAGGATTCCTTTTTAAAATTACCTTTTTCATCAACCTCCCGTTCGTCGATCAGGCTCAGCTTCAACCCGCTGTTGAGGTAGGCCAGTTCCCGCATCCGGGTAGCCAGTGTGCTGTAATTGTAGACCAGGGAGTCGAAGATCTCATAGTCGGGTTTAAAGTTTACGATTGTACCCCGATCGTTGGTGGTGCCGATCTCGCGCACATTGTACTGGGGAATGCCCCGCTCGTACTCCTGTTCGTATTTTTTACCGTCGCGGTGCACCTCTGCCCGGAGGTGAGAGGACAAGGCATTGACACAGGAAACACCTACCCCGTGGAGACCCCCGGAAACCTTGTAGGTATTTTTGTCAAATTTCCCACCGGCGTGCAACACGGTCATAACAACTTCCAAAGCTGATTTCTTCAACTTTTCGTGCATCCCCACCGGAATACCACGGCCGTCATCCTTTACGGTAATCGAATTATCCTGATGTATAATCGTCTGGATTTCTGTACAGTAGCCTGCCAAATGTTCATCAATGGAGTTATCGATAACCTCCCACACCAGGTGGTGCAAACCCTTGACATCTGTCGTTCCAATGTACATCGCCGGGCGCTTCCTGACGGCTTCCAAGCCTTCCAAAGCGGTAATGTTCCCGGCGTCATAATTGCCATTCTCTGGCGTTGCTGCGGCGTCTTTTATTTCGTCATTTTTCATGGCGCAAAGATACGAAAACGGAGTAGGTTTCTGGGAGTTATGCCGCGGATGATTTAGCGGGTGGACGGCCCGTTTTTTTCATTTTTTTTGACATCCGTTTTTTGTTTTTTGGGGACTCCAATAATCAGTTGTGCTGAATTAGGCACAGGGCTGAAAATTCAGTGCAGGGAAAGCTGTTTTTTAGAAAAAAGCCTGTTCAATATGTTGCGCACAGCCCATTCGGAAACGCCCCCGCAGAAGACGTAAAATGTCAACCTGGCCAAGTATTTACCGGGCTTTTGTTCCCGTTCGGAGCGGCCTCAGCCAACCACGTTGCAATAAAACGTAAAGAACATTACATTTACAGACCGTTTCAAACTATAATTTATCAGCATGTCCAACATCCCCGTTTTCAAAGGCAAAAACCCCATTTTTCCCGGCGCAGAATTCATCCGCAATCCCTATCAGTTTTCGATCGGTCCGGCGCGCGAATTCGGCAACTTTTTCCGGGTGCCGTTTTTCTTCAAAAAAGTATTCTTCACCACCAATCTGGAAGTCGTCCGCCATGTATTGCAGACGAACCAGAAGAACTACGTCAAAAGTGTTGCCTACCGCAATTTACGACTGGCCCTCGGCAACGGCCTGGTCACCAGTGAGGGGGATGACTGGCGGCGCAACCGACGCCTGGCCCAACCGGCATTTTACAAAACCCAACTGGAGGGTCTTTACAATGCCATGACGGGCGTAGCCGAACGTTACTACCAGCATTTATCCGAAAAAATCAAAGAGAACGAGGTGGTGGAAATAACACAGGAGATGATGGCCGTGACCGCCGACGTGGTGTTAAAAGCCTTGTTTAGTGCCGAAAACCCCACGGCCATCTCTGAAATGTACCGCATTATGGTGCACTCGCAAGAGTACATCATAGAGCGGACGGTGGCTCCCTATCTGACGCCATTCAGCTACATCAACGGTAAGCACCGGCAGTTTAAAAAAGATATGAAGTGGTTTGACGAGCGGCTGTTTGAAATCATCAACGAGCGGCGGAAGGATAACCGGCCCGCCAACGACCTGCTCTCGATGTTGCTCGAATCCCGTTATGAAGACACTGGCGAGCCCATGAGCGACCAGCAATTGCGGGATGAGGCCATCACCCTGTTTGCTGCGGGCCACGAAACCTCCTCCAATGGCCTGGCCTGGACCCTGTACCTGCTAGCTCAGCACCCCAATGTTTTACAGAAATTAAGACTGGAACTGGATGAAGTGTTGGACGGGCGAACCCCTTCGTTCGAAGACCTCCGAAAGCTGACTTATACCATGCAGGTTATTCAGGAAGGAATGCGGCTGTACCCGCCGGCTTTTGCCGTGGGTCGGGAGCCCCTGACCGACGACGAAGTGCTGGGCATCCACATTCCCAAGGGTTCGGTCGTGTTCATCAGCATCTGTGGTATTCACCGCAACCCCGAATATTGGGAGCGCCCCGACGACTTCTACCCCGAGCATTTTGACCCGGAAAACGAGAAAAATCGACCCCGTATGGCATATATGCCTTTTGGGGCCGGCCCCCGCATGTGTATTGGCAACCATTTTGCATTGATGGAAATGCAATTGCTTCTGGGCATGTTGGTCCGCCAGTTCGATTTAGAGTTGGTGACCAACGGGCCTGCAGTTGTTCCGCAGCCACTTATCACCCTCAAGCCCAAATATGGCATTGAGCTCAGACTGCGGCCACGGAAAGTTCCCTCCCCCCATTTGTAGCTCATTGTTTCCACAGAAAATTTTTGTGAAACACTGAATTCCCTCTAAAGCAGTAATTGAAAAGCTGCCCCCCTTCGAGCGTCAAAATGTCCATTTTCCGCCAAGATGGATGCATGCACTTGTTTTGCCCGTCCCCCAACAGATTTGTTCTGTTCATGGCTTTGCGGACGGGGTGATGCTATTGACGCCGCATTCCTGATTTCGACTGGTAAAAAATAAAAGACAAACCCAAAATATTGCTTCCTGCGCAGCGATCGACCATTGTAATACAATAACCTCGCTCGGATATTCGACTGTCATGAAAAAACTGTTCACTTCGTTATTCCTGTTGGCTTTCAGTGCTTCTTTGTTTTCCCAGATCAGTTATAAAATTGAGCTGCTGCCGGACGACGAGACCTACCTTGTTTCTTTTATTTCCAGTACAACCTACACGCCTCCGGGCAATACAGTTGTTTCCGGACAGGTAACCATTAAAATGCCGCATGGCTTTGGCCCCAATGTTTTCCAGGTAACTAATCTGACCATGGAAACCCCCGGAGCGCAATGGCAGGCCAACGACATCGTTCGTGCCCCCGCCGAGGCTCCTTCCTGGGATTATATTTCCTTTGCCCTGACGACACCGGTCACGCCGGCCTATAACTTTCAGGCCGGGGTGACGATCCCTGTTTTTTCTTTTAAAAATGGTGGCGAACATTGTGCTGACAGTGTTTACATCATCCAAAACGGAGTCGATCCTTTTTTTCCACCCAACAGCCTGGGTGTAAATATTGGCAATTCTATCGTCGTGATCGGAGGCGGTCTGACCAATTCTTACGGAGGCTTTATCGGAACAGGAGCGGCCCCCGGCACCCCGGAAACGCTCTGCACCAACGAAACGGTAATCCAATTTACCGGGTGCGATTCTGTTTTTTATCAGGGAAATTATTATTACCAGGATACGACTTTTGATACGCATTACACCTCTTTTGCGGGTTGCGACAGTGTCCTGCTGGATGAAATAAGACTGGTTGAAGAGCTGTTTGTGACGGTGGACACGACCATTTGTGAAGGTGATAGTTTTAAGGGTATCGCCATTTTGCAGGATGAAATCATCTCTGAAACGCTGGTGAGCGCTCAGGGCTGCGACAGCACTGTCACCTATCAGGTGAAGGTCGTCATGCCATCGGAATATGAAGACCATCTGACCGTCTTGTCCGGCCAATTGGTACAAGGGGTTCAGGTTTTTTCGGATACCGTTATCATGGCCACGCTGGTCAATGCCGCCGGCTGTGACAGTCTCCTGACCCTGAACGTTGCGGTTTACAGTGGACAACCTACCTTTATCGACGCCGACATTTGCCTGGGAGAAAGTTTCAATGGTGTCTTTTATTTATCCGACACATCTTTCATCGACACCCTGACCAGTGTCAGTGGTTTTGACAGCTTGCTTGTCTATGATATTGACGTGCACGGATCTTACAACATTAATTCGCTGGCTATTTATTGCGAAGGTGAACCTCACACCAACGGGGTCGTCTATGAAAACGACACCACTTTTGTGGAGAATATGCAGACCGTTTTTGGTTGTGACAGCATTGTTACCACCACCATCAGAGTGGTCGTGCCGACCTACTCTATTATCGATACCGCCATTTGCTTGGGCGAAACTTACAACGGTATCCCTTTCACGCAGAATATGGTTTTTACAGACGTTGTGCCTTCATTGGGTGGTTGCGACAGCCTGGTTTATCAGATCAACCTGACGGTGCATCCGGAGGTCTCACCCCAAATAGACGGCAACACGGAAATATGCCAGGGGGATGACAGCATCCTCACCGCCAGTGGTGGCGTTCAGTATAGCTGGAGCACCGGAGAAGATACCCGGCAAATCACCATCAACACGGCGGGTTCCTACGCGGTAACAGTAGTCAG
>JBFIJS010000277.1:0-5880 GCA_041600595.1 Saprospiraceae bacterium
GCATCGGGACGACGCCGCCCCTTAAAATCCCGTTGGGCCGAGCAGTCAGAAACTTAATTGCCCGATTGTTTTTTTCGGCCCACATTCCCGGTTTATTTTTTAAAGAAACTTTTGTTACACGGTATTGAGTGACTTTTCTATTCATTAAAAACAATTCTCGCCTCTGGCATTCTCAGTAAAAGCGTATTTAATATACGCTGCTCATTTATTATTTTGAATAAGCTAAAGAAACATACTCAGTGAATTGCAACCATCCTTTACCCATCAAAGGTTGGTTGCTCCCTTCTTATGCGAATAGGCGCACAAAGTTTCAATCAATTAAATAACTCCGCTTGCGTGAGGCAGTCGTTTTTAAGCCTGTGCCCAAATATTTGAGGTAAATCCGTCATACCCATTTCTCCCACATTCCGTACCTTCCCCCTCTTAATCAAATTAACAACAAATATGAAACGAACATTCGGCCTGTTACTGGCTTTTACCATTCTATTCTCCAACCCTGTTTTTTCACAAAAAAAGAAAGACAAAGACGATAAAAAGGAAGAACCCAAGCACCTGCTGGATACCCTTGGCATTGGCCTGAAATGGCGGAGCGTCGGGCCGGCGGTCACGTCGGGCAGGATCAGCGATTTTGCCGTCCACCCGAACAGTCGCAGCACCTATTACGTAGCAACGGCTTCGGGCGGCGTTTGGAAAACAACCAATGCGGGTACAACCTATGATCCCATTTTTGACAGCCAGGGCTCTTATTCTATCGGCTGCGTGACCCTCGACCCCAACAACCCCAGCGTGGTATGGGTCGGTACGGGTGAGAACAACAACCAACGTTCCGTTGCCTACGGCGACGGTGTCTATAAGTCAAACGATGGGGGAAAAAGTTGGGAACACACAGGCCTGAAAGAATCGGAGCATATCGGAAAAATCATCGTTGATCCCCGCAACTCGGACGTGGTGTATGTCGCAGCCATCGGGCCACTGTGGAGCGCTGGCGGCGATCGGGGATTGTACAAAACAACGGACGGGGGTAAGACCTGGGAACAAGTCATCAAAAATGACAAAGGCGAATCGCTCCTGGACGAACATACCGGCGTCACCGACCTCATCATGGATCCCCGCAACCCGGACGTACTGTATGCAGCGGCTTACCAGCGCAGGCGGCACGTATTCACCTATGTCGGCGGCGGACCGGGCAGCACCATTTATAAAACAACCGACGGCGGAAAGACCTGGGCCAAAGCAGCCAATGGCCTGCCGGGTGGCCCGCACAACGGGCGCATCGGTATGGCCATTTCGCCTGCCGATCCGGAAATTATTTATGCCATCGTGGAGGCTACAGATGGGGGTGGTTTTTTCAAAAGCACTGACCGGGGCGCAAGCTGGCAAAAGCAGAGCGGCCACAGCACAAGCGGGAATTATTACATGGAAATCTACTGCCATCCCACCAATCCGGACATCATCTACTCCATGGATACCTGGAACATGGTCAGCTACGACGGCGGCAAATCGTTCCAGCAATTGGGCGAGGAATACAAGCACGTAGACAACCACATCATCTGGATCGATCCGAACGACACAGACTACCTTCTGGTTGGTTGCGACGGTGGCATTTATGAAAGCTTCGACCATGCCAAAACCTGGAGTTTCAAAGGCAACCTGCCTGTCACCCAGTTTTACAAAGTGGTCACGGACAATGCCGAGCCATTTTACAATATCTACGGCGGCACACAGGATAACTTCTCGATGGGCGGCCCCAGCCGGACCCGCAACGGACACGGTATCGCCAACTCGGACTGGTTCGTTACCCAACTTGGTGATGGTTTCGAAAGTGCCATTGATACCGAAGACCCTAACATCGTTTACGCACAATACCAGTACGGTGGCCTGACCCGTTTCGACAAAAGAAGCGGCGAAATGACGGGGATCCAACCTCAACCGAGAGAAGGCGAAAACAATTACCGCTGGAACTGGGACGCACCGCTTTATACTTCCGCACACGTGCCCAGACGCATCTATTTCGCTGCCAATAAACTCTTCCGCAGCGACGACCGGGGCGATACCTGGACCGTACTCGGCGACGATCTCACCAGACAAATCGACCGCAACACCCTGAAGGTAATGGGCGTAGTGCAGAGCATTGATGCCGTGGCCAAAAACGGCTCCACCTCAGAATATGGCACCATCATCGCATTTGCGGAAAGCCCGAAAAACAAAGACCTTTTGTACGTTGGTACGGACGATGGCCTTATCCAGATCAGTGAAAATGGCGGTCAGTCCTGGACCAAAATTTCCGCTTTCCCCGGCGTACCGGACATGACCTACGTGAATACACTGCTCGCCAGCCAGCACGACGAAAATGTAGTGTATGCCTGCTTCAACAACCACAAGCGGGGCGACTTCAAACCGTACGTGTACAAGAGCAGCGACAAGGGGCGTACCTGGAAAAACATTTCCTCCAACCTGCCCGAAAGAGGCTCTGCCTATTCTATAGCGGAAGACCATGTTGTGGCCGATCTGCTGTTCGTCGGTACGGAGTTCAGTTGCTTTTTTACCCGTGACGGAGGTGGTTTTTGGAAAAAACTAAGCAGCGGTCTGCCGACCATCGCCGTGCGGGACATCGATATTCAAAAACGGGAAAATGACCTCGTGCTGGGCACCTTTGGCCGCGGGTTTTACGTGCTCGACGATTATTCGCCGCTCCGCTATTTGACCGAAAAAGAATTGAATGCCGAGGCGAAAATTTTACCCATTAAAGAGGCCCAAGTGTTTGTGCAGGCATCGCCTTATGGCTACACGACCGGTAAGGGTTTTCAGGGCCATTCCTTTTTTACTGCCGACAACCCGCCCATCGGCGCTACGTTTACTTATTTCGTAAAAGAAGGACACAAAACGTTGAAACAACAACGGCAGGAAAGGGAGAAAAAACTCATCAAAGACGGGAAGGACACTCCCTACCCAACCTATGAAGAACTGGAAGCCGAACGCAACGAAGAAGATCCTTACCTGCTTTTTACCATCCGCAACAGCAATGGCGAGCTCGTCAACCAGTTGAAAACGGGCGTATCAACAGGGGTAAACCGCATCGTTTGGGATGGCCGCTACCCCTCAAAAGATCCTGTCCGCCTGAGTGCCCGGCAGCGTATGCCCTGGCAATCACCCGATGGTGGAGGCTTCGCATTGCCGGGTGATTATACCGTGGCTTTGTCTAAGGTCGTCAATGGCGTGGAAACCAAAATCGTTGATCCTCAGCCTTTTAAACTAAGCAGCCTCGGTGGTTCGACTTTACCCGCCCAGGACAAAGCAGCCCTCGATGCTTACGTCCGCAAGGCCGCCGAACTGGAACGTGCCTTCCAGGGTGCCTCTTCTTACCTGCGGGAAATGGGCAACACCGTGCAGCATATCCGCAAGGCCACTTACTCGGTGGCCAAGCCGGCACCCGAACTCCTGGCCGATGTAAAAGCGTTGGAGGACAAGCTCAAGGGTTTACAAAAAACATTCTACGGAGATGGTATCGCTTCCGAAATTGACCAGCCGCAACAGCCATCGCTTTTGAGTCGGGTGTATGGCATGAGCTACGAAATCTGGTCGTCTACTTCGGCACCGACTTCCACGCAAAAGGAACAGCAGCGGATTGCCGGTAAACAATTCGCCACAGCTTTAGCGCAATTGCGCCAGGTAGCAGAGGTAGACCTGAAAAAAGTGGAGCAGCAACTGGAAGCGGTGAAGGCTCCTTACACGCCGGGCAGGCTGCCGGTGTGGAGTGGGGAGTGACACAAACATGAGTCAATCAAAAAATACGGGGCGGGAAATGAAAGCCATTTCCCGCCCCGTATTTCGTTAAGGAGTAATGCGAGAATTAAACTTTAGTATCATAACAAAAGTCATTTATAGAACGCGGAAGTACCCCTTAAAACCCCGTTGGGCCGAGCAGTAAAGAACTTAATTGCCCGATTGTTTTTTTCGGCCCACATTTCCGGTTCATTTTTCAAAGAAACAGTTGTTACAGCGTGTGAATTGCCTTGTAAAAAGTCTATTTAAAAACTCATTTTTCACAACACGAATAAATACCTCACCTTTTTCTACATTGCTTTTGAATTAATTTTATTTCCAAAAAACAACGAAAAATGATGCTTCCCCTCCTCGTGCTCATAATTGAGTGTAAATCCATATAGCTCGCATATTTTCTGATTAATGGCCAGGCCGAGACCCAGCGTACCTGTGACGGTATTACCTTTTTGAAAGCGATTGAACAGTTTTGCAGTTTCGGTTTTTAAGACTTCTCCTGTGTTTTCGATGACAAATTTCTCTTCATCCAAATGCATACGAATATACCCACCTTTCCGGTTGTGCTGAATGGCGTTCTTGATCAGGTTGGTAAAAAGAATATTGGCCAGAATGGGGTCGCATTTCACTCTGACAGAATCGAGTTTCGCCGTCATTGAAATGTCCTTAAACTGAATGATTTCATCCATATTCCCAATGATATTATCAATAGTATTGCGGATATCAACGCTTTCTATACGGGTAAATTCCTGATTTTCTATTCTGGAAATCAAGGTCAGCGATTTGCCAATTTTTGATAGTTTATTAACCTCCTGATAGGCAGACTGAACCCACTGAACTTCTTTTTGACTTAGGTTCTGGCTTTCTAAAAGCAGTACCATTTTGTTACGAATAATGGCAAGCGGGGTCTGCATTTCGTGTGATATATTTTCGTTAAATTCTTTAAGGTTTTGAAAATCTTTTTCCACCTGGCCCATAAGAGAGGACATTACCTGATTGAGGGCTTCAAATTCACTTATGTCGGAAACTTCCAGCAGTACAGTGCTTTTTGTATTTATGTTGTAATTCTTTAATTTCGACAAATTGCGATAAAAAGGTTTCCACGCCCATTGGGATATTTTCTGATTTATAAAAAATAATCCAGCAATCATCAGTACCAGAATAAGAGCGGTAGCCCAAAAGAGCCATAAAATTAATTCGTTCATTTCCAACAATATTTGTTGGAGTGTAATCTTCATATTTTCACCATTAACAACCGCTGTAAATTCATATTTCCGATATGGGATTGTTTTATTCGAGTAGTCATCAAAAATTAATGTATCACGAAATTCACCATCCTGCTGAAATTCATTATTCACTGGCAATATTTTATAAATATAACTGGACAGAGGAAGTTCACCTTCTTTTTTGAGGTGGTATTTTATCCGCTCACTTTCATATTCAAGTGTTTCATTCACTTCAGAATTTACAAAATACCAGATAAGACAATAATCGACCACAATCATTACCGGTGAAAGTGAGAAAAGAAAAATAAGGTAAAATTTATTGGTCTTCGCTAATAATTTCATTCCTGATCAGTGAATTTATATCCTACTCTGTAAATGGATTTGATGTAATCATTGCCACCCAACTCCGCTATTTTTTTTCGTAAATTAGCAAGGTGTGTATAAATAAATTTAAAAGAATCTGCCACCTCAATATTATCGCCCCACAGGTGTTCAGCAATGGCCTCTTTTGTTAGTAACCGATATTTATTCGCCACAAAAAAATGAAGAATATCAAATTCTTTTTTTGTGAGAACGACCAGTTGGTCTTTCACATAAATTTCGTGCTTTTCTGGTTTAATTTTGATCTCGTTAAAAACAATTTCCTTACTACCGTGGTGAGCCTTTCGCCGGTAGAGGGCATTAACCCTGGCATTGAGCTCAGGCATATAAAACGGCTTGGTCAGGTAATCATCAGCTCCGGTTTCCAGGCCATGTACTTTGTCGTCGAGGGCATTTTTAGCAGAAACGATAATGATGCCCACATCAATATTTTCTTTTTTTACCTCCCGGATAATATCTAATCCATTTCCATCTGGCAGAGCAATATCGACGACCA
>JBFIJS010000278.1:0-5858 GCA_041600595.1 Saprospiraceae bacterium
CGTCAACCGCCACTGCTGCAACCGATCGAACAGCGTCAGTAATCTGGTCGCAATGACTGTTTTTCTACTGCGCAGCAACTGCAAATTTTGCAGGCCCAGTTCTGTTTTTTGCAGAAATACTTCCGAAGGTTCCAGGCCCAGATGTTCCAGCGGATTGTCGAGATGTTTGATTTGAACCCCTGCCCGGGCTAACTGTAGTCCGAATAAGGTATCCTCATGGCCATACTGTTTGAGCGTTTCATCAAATCGTATTTTCGACATAAAAGACTTTGGCACCAGAAAATTATTGGTCATAAAGCTGTGCCAGGGCTGCCGCATCCGATCCGCTGCTGGCTTTTGTTCCCGTTGCCGGCCGTATTTCCAATGAAGCATGAACGATCGCTCAACGGGTGGCCTGTCCTCATAACAACGGCCTCCATATAGCAAGGTTGATGGGGAAAGATGATCGAGGTAGTTCTGTATAAAACGATCGCTCACCACTTTGGAATCGCAGTCCATGAAAAGCAGGTAGGGATGCACAGCAGCATCGGCCAGGGCATTGCGAATCGCAGCCCGCCCGATATTTTCCGGAATTTCTCGGTAAATAACGGGGGCCTCAAACTGACCCTGATGCAGCTTTTTGTAGTGCTGCTCCGAACCGTCGTCAAAACAAAGTACCTCAAAGAGGATACCGGCCGCTTTACATTGCTGCACCAGGTCATTTACCAAATGACGGATATCAAAATTGAAAACGGGAATCAATATAGAGATCAATGGATGTTTTTGGTTTCAAAAAAAACTGAAAGTATTGTAAGTTGTTAGTCAGTGACGACTTCAGCTGATTTGCAAAATTAGGAATTGATCGGGAAAAGCGCTGAGGATCGTATGTTTGCGGAAAATTTGCTCAACGGGCGGCATCGCTCCTGATCGTTTTGCCGACCAATTTTAATATCAATAAATAATGCCAGCATCCACCAGCATTGCTACCATTTTAAAAAACCAAAAACTGAGCGGTGAACTCCGGGTTATTGCCCAAAAAGTTGCCGACAGCCAAAGGATTACACCCGAAGAGGGATTATTGCTTTTTGAAAAAGCGGATATCGGATACCTCGGCACCCTGGCCAATCACATCCGGGAGGCGAAGCACGGGGATAACACTTTTTTCAACCGCAACTTCCATATCGAACCCACCAACGTCTGCGTGTACGATTGTAAATTCTGCTCCTACTCCCGACTGATTAAAAAACGTTCGGAAGGCTGGGAATACACCATGGAGGATATGCTCGACATTGTAAAGAAATACGATGATCAGCCGGTAACGGAAGTACACATCGTCGGTGGTGTGCTCCCGCAATACGACCTGGATTTTTACACCGAACTGTTTCAAAAAATAAAACAACACCGACCCGAACTGCACATTAAAGCATTGACGCCGGTGGAGTACCACTATATTTTTAAAAAAGCTAAGATCGATTATGCCGAAGGCATGAAGCTTATGCAGGAAGCCGGCCTTGATTCCATGCCCGGAGGTGGAGCCGAAATTTTCCATCCCGAAGTACGGGAAAAAATTGCCCGGGATAAATGTACCGGCGACCAGTGGATTGCGATCCACGAAGAATGGCACAAACTCGGGGGCCGTTCGAATGCCACCATGCTTTACGGACATATTGAAGAGCACCGTCACCGCATCCATCACATGGAACAACTCCGACTGCTGCAGGACCGGACTGGTGGTTTTCAAACTTTTATTCCACTGAAGTTTCGCAATCAGGATAACCAAATGTCTCACATCCCGGAAGTCAATGTGCTGGAAGATTTAAAAATGTACGCAATCGGCCGCATCTACCTCGACAACTTCGACCATGTAAAAGCCTACTGGCCTATGATCAGCCGCAATGTCGCCCAGCTCTCGCTGGCCTATGGCGTCGATGATATCGACGGAACCATCGATGACACGACAAAAATTTACAGCATGGCCGGGTCGGAGGAGCAAAACCCAGCCATGAGTACCCGGGAACTGGTTAACCTGATCCGCAGTGTTGGCCGACGGCCAATCGAACGGGATACCTTGTATAAGGTGGTCAAAGATTTTACAGATGAAGTTTTTGCCGAAGATGTGAAATACAAAGGCTACGTCTCTTTACCCGTAGTCAGCAATTAGTCTGGAGGTGTTTTTCGGGGCGGTGTGCTCAGTGCGTTGCCTGCCGGACAACAAGCATTTTTACAAAAGAATAATTTTCAAATATTTAGCATGATAAAAGCAACTGCAGTCAGTTACCTCAATACCAAACCCCTGCTTTACGGCCTCATCAAAAGTGGTCTGCAACGGGAGGTAAGCCTGCAATTGGATATTCCGTCGGTTTGCGCCGACAAGTTAATCAAGGGGGAAGTAGACCTGGGGCTGGTACCCGTTGCGGTCATTCCGCAAATTCCGAAAGCCCAAATCATCTCTGACTTTTGCATCGGGACGGTAGGAACCGTAAAAACGGTCTGTGTATTCAGCCAATGTCCCATTGAGGAAATGACCCACCTCTACCTGGATTATCACTCGCGCACCTCGGTCGAACTGGTGCAGATTCTATTGCGGGAACATTGGCACCTGACCCCGACGCTGATTCACGCTAAGGAAGGTTTTGAGAAAAAAATAAAAGGAACGGTAGGTGGCCTGATCATTGGAGACCGGGCTATCGGGATGGAAGAGAAATATAAATTTGTTTATGATTTAGGCGAAGCCTGGCTGGCCCATACCGGACTCCCGTTCGTGTTTGCGGCCTGGGTCAGCAACCGGCCACTCGAAAAGAGTTTTATCGAGCGCTTCAACGCCGCTATGCAACAGGGCATCGACGACATTCCCAATCTTTTATTCATCCTGCCAACGCCGGTCAAAGGCTTCGACCTGCAAAAATATTTTACCGAAAACATCAGCTACGAACTGGATCAACCCAAGCGCAAGGCGCTGGAATTATTTCACACCATGATGCAGCAGACGCCTGCCAAACAACTTGTCAGATGAGTTATTTCGCCACAAACCACTGACATTCAATAACTAATATCAAATGAACCAAGCAATTAAAAATCTTGAACCCCAATCACTCTGGAAAAATTTTGCGGATTTAAATGCCGTACCCCGGGCCTCCAAAAAAGAGGAACGCGTCATTCAGTTTATGATGGATTTTGGTAAAAAACTCGGCCTGCCTACCACCAAGGATGCAGTGGGTAATGTCATTATTAAAAAACCCGCAACGAAGGGACTGGAAGACAAACCCGTTCTGGCACTCCAAAGCCACCTGGACATGGTGCACCAGAAAAACGCAGCTACTCAGTTTGATTTCTCTACAGAAGGCATCAAAATGTTAGTAGATGGTGACTGGGTCAAAGCAGACGGCACGACCCTCGGAGCGGACAATGGCATTGGCGTAGCGGCGATCATGGCCCTGCTCGAATCAACCGACATCCCCCACCCTGCCCTGGAAGCCTTATTTACCATTGATGAAGAAACGGGAATGACCGGCGCTATGGGACTCCAGGGTGGATTGCTCGACGCCGGATACATGCTCAATCTGGATACCGAAGATGACCGGGAGTTAACCATCGGCTGCGCGGGTGGCATCGATATTACTGGCAAGGGAAAATACGAGCAAAGAAAAACGCCACCTGATCACAAAGCTTACAAAATTGGCATCAAAGGTCTGACCGGTGGCCATTCCGGCATGGATATTCATCTCGGTCGCGGGAATGCTAATAAGCTCATGAACCGCCTGCTCTATACTGCCGTATCGGAGAAAATTGACCTGCGTATCGCAGAGATTGACGGTGGCGGCCTCCGGAACGCCATCCCGAGAGAATCTTTTGCCGTCGTGATAGTACCCGAAAAACAGGATGCCGACCTTGCAGCTTTCGTGGAGCGGATGTCCACTGTCTTTTCTGAGGAGTACGGTTCTACCGATCCCAACCTGCGGGTTGTTTTTGAGCCAAATGACGAGCCGCTCTGGGTGTTGAAAAAGGACTTTCAGAAAAAATTCCTGCGCACTATTTACGGCATCCCATCCGGCATTTACCGCATGAGCCCGGACATTAAAGAGCTTGTGCAAACTTCCAATAATCTCGCCCGGGTTTTGGTAAAAGACGGAGCATTTACGGTAATGTGCCTGTGTCGCAGTTCTGTTGATTCAGAGAAAATGGACCTGGCTCAGGCCATTCAAGCGGTTTTAAGGATGTGCAATGCCAAAGTGAAATTTTCGGGAAATTACCCGGGCTGGACGCCCAAACCGACCTCCAAAATTGTGCAGTTGATGACCGACCTGTATGTCGAAAGGTTTAAAGAACAACCAGATGTAAATGCTTGTCACGCCGGGCTGGAATGCGGCATACTCGGCACCAATTACCCCGATATGGAAATGATTTCATTCGGGCCTAACATCCGTGGTGCCCACTCACCGGATGAAAAAGTACAGATCAGTTCCGTGCAGAAGTTCTGGGGTTTCCTGACGGAAACTTTGCAACGGATTTAAAACTCCTGTTGCCCTCCCGGATGATTGTTGGTAAAAAAGATTGGCGGAACAAGGAAGCCGGCTTTTATTTAATACTCCGAAAGTAATAAAGTACGGTAAAGATTTAAAAATCACAGCACATCTATCATCTTTCAGCCTCCGGTTTTAACCAGGGGATAAAAAACCAACCGTATACCACATCTATCATCTTTACAAAACATCCACATCAACGGAGAAGCTGACGTTTTGTAAAGAAGATAGATGTGGTACTGGAAGTTTGCACGCCCGACGCCTCCTTTACTCCTCTTTCATTTGAATGACATCCACGCCGGATTCCCGGATCATTTTGTTAAATGCGGGTAATTCCACCGTTTTCACAAGGTCAAGTTTATTCAACCAGCCATCAATTTCCGCTGTCAATTCATTTTTCAGCTCCACGGCCTGGTCTGTCGGCGGATAATCGCCACCGGTTAGAGACGTGATGTGGGCTAACTTATTGGTCAGCTTGATCGGGAAATTCAGAGGGTCCTGACGAGCCTGGTTTTTTGTTTGATAAAGTGCTTCTTCCACCTCCGTTATCATCGAATCGATGACTTCAGCTTTCTCAAAGATCGGTTTCAGCGAATCATCCTCCTTATCAAGCCTTTTTGTAAAGGCCTTCAACTGACTGCGGGCATCTTTAATATGACCAATGGCCAGGTGCGCTTCCGATACCTTATCCCGGATTTCCAGCAGGAAATCAAACTGCTTTTTGAAGTCTTCCCGGTTAGCCGGAGATCGGGGGTCCGGCAAAATCTGGAAGCTCTCTTCCTGCACATCATCGCCGACTGTCAACCGGACCTTATATTCACCGGGGACTGCCCGGGGCCCGCTCATGCTGGCCCACCAGAGTATCATTCCTTTAAAGTCCTTTGCATCTTCATAGCGTAAATTCCAGGTAAAAGTATTGGCGCCCGGTTTTACGGTCAGCTGGTCTTTTTTGTCTTTGGCTTTATTGGAAAACTCACGAATGAGTTGGCCGTCCTTTTCCAGAAATGCCATTTTTACGGTGGTTGAAGCCGTATCCAGATCCGGCACCAGGTAGTGAACGGTGACGCCGCCAGGGTGGTTCATACCCTCCCCTTTTGGATTTTTATTCTGATAACCATCTGTTCGGTAACTGTCCATCGGACGGAACAAGTGCGATTTTTTCGGGGCGAGACTCCTGTCGAGTTGATGCAGCACAGTCAGGTCGTCGATCATCCAGAGGCTCCGCCCCTGGGTGGCGGCAATGAGGTTGTTATTTTTAATGGTCAAATCAGTGATCGGAACGATGGGCAGGTTAAGCTGAAAAGGCTTCCAGTTTTCCCCGTCATCAAAACTGATATACATGCCGCTTTCCGTCCCGGC
>JBFIJS010000279.1:0-5855 GCA_041600595.1 Saprospiraceae bacterium
AAAGGCCCGAGAGTGGGAGGGGGTCAATCAGGATAATTTCCTTTGTGAACCTACCTGGAAGCTGACCGAAAGCTTTGGCTACGAGGCAATCAGGCCAGCAACTGCGGACATGGACACTGCCTCACCGGATGCTGTCAATAACAGTGAACAAAATAATCCCCAGGCGACACCCTTGCCCTCTGCCACTGACCGGCCAACGACTGCCGAGGTGGCGATTATTGGAATGGCCTGCCGCTTTCCGGGTGCCAACAACGTGGAGGAGTTTTGGCAAAATCTTTTGAATGGAACCGACGTCAGCCGTCAGGTTACGGCCGCTGATCTCGAAGCAGAGGGGGTTTTGCCGAAAGGCGATTATGTCCAAAAAACATTCGCCCTGGACGATCCCTATTGCTTTGATGCCGGGTTTTTTGGTTATCAGCCGAGGGAGGCCGAACTGACCGACCCGCAACACCGTGTTTTCCTGGAGACAGCTTACGAGGCACTCGAAAATGCTGGTTACGATCCGTTTAAATATGAGGGAAAAATCGGAGTGTTTGGTGGCGTGGCGAAAAACACCTATTTCCAAAAAAATATCTTATACAATCCTGACCTCCTGGAAAATGCCGGGGGTTATCAGGAAATGATCGCGGCGGAAAGCACCTTTTCCATCAGCCGGGTCGCCTACAAACTCAACTTAAGGGGCCCCGCCGTCAATGTCCAAACGGCTTGTTCAACGGGTGGAGTAGCCGTGCACCTTGCCTGTCAAAGCATACTTTCCGGCGATAGTGATATGGTCGTGGTGGGTGGTGGCCGGGTGCAGTCTCCCGTCTTTGGAGGCTACGAATATGTGGAGGGTGGCCCACTGTCGCCCGACGGCACCTTGCGAGCTTTTGATGCCGGGGCAAACGGTATGGTCCAAGGCAACGGGATGGGGATGCTGGTATTGAAACGGCTCGACCAGGCCCGTGCCGACGGCGACCACATCTGGGCCGTGATCAAGTCATCAGCGGTGAATAATGATGGTTCGGATAAAACCGGACTCACGGCCCCCAGCAGTGCCGGGCAGGCCGCCTGCATCGCGCAGGCCATAGAAAAAGCAGGTTTGACCGCTGCGCAAATAAGTTATTTTGAAGCTCATGGCACCGGTACGTTTATCGGCGACCCCATTGAAATACAAGGGCTGACTGCAGCCGTGGGGCAGGCTGCCAGGTCGGCAAACATTCCGATCGGCAGCGTCAAGACCAACATCGGCCACCTCGACGCAGGAGCTTGTATTGCCGGCATTATCAAAACAGCCCTGGCCCTGACTTACGAAATGCTGCCGCCCAGCCTGCATTTCACCCAGCCAAACCCACAGCTCAATTTGTCCGAAACACCTTTTTATGTTTTGGATAAAATACAACCCTGGCTGACGGGGCACGAACCACGGCGGGCAGGTGTCAGCAGTTTTGGTCTCGGGGGCACCAATGCGCATATCGTGCTGGAGGAAGCCCCTGCCCGGTCGGAAAAATCAGCCGATGACAGGCCTCAATTGATGCTGTTGTCTGCCAAAACACCGGAAGCGCTGCAGCGCGCCGAAGATCGTCTGGCAGCCTTTTTCACGGCCCATCCTGCCCTGAATCTGGCTGATGCCGCACAAACACTGGCCTGCGGCCGCCCCCATTTTTTCCACAAAAAAGCTTTTCTGATTCAAAATGGCCAGGCATTGCGAAACATAGCCGGGTCGGAAAACGCCGGTTATTCGGGGAGCCTGACCTTTATGTTTCCCGGTGGCGGTGCTCAGTATGCAGGCATGGCCGAAGGACTATACCGGACACATCTGTTTTTCAAAAAACAAGTCGATACCTGTTGTGAATTTTTAATGGAAAACCACGGACTGGCGATCCGGGAAAAAATTTGGGAGGTGGCAGGCGTCCGTGAAAACGGGCACAACGGCGAAATGCCCTTGCTGGAGCAACCCTCCTATGCCCTGGCAGCCCTGTTCACCATTGAATATTCACTGGCCAGACTCTGGCAGCATTGGGGCCTGCAGCCGACAGAGATGATCGGCCACTCGATGGGAGAATACACCGCCGCCTGTCTGGCTGGCGTCATGACACCGGAAGAAGCGCTGAGTCTGGTGGCGATCCGGGGAAAACTATTTGAATCCCTGCCCGGAAATGGCAGCATGCTGAGCGTCAACCTCACTGAGCAGGCTTTGCAGCCGCTGCTCGACGACGATCACACCATTTCTGTAATCAATAAAAAAGACAGCCTCGTAGTCAGTAGCACAAAAGCGGGCATCGAGCGGCTGCAGGCCCGACTGGACCAGCGAGGGGTGGAAAACCAGCCCATTCACATTGCGGTCCCGGCCCATTCTCCGCTCATCGATCCGATTCTGACCGCATTCAGGTCGCATCTCCAGTCGGTTGATCTGCAGCCGCCGGCGATCCCGTTTGTTTCCAATGTTACCGGCACCTGGATCACGGCAGAGGAAGCGACCAGCCCCGATTATTGGATCAGACATCTTCGCCAAACGGTGCGGTTTGCCGAAGGCATCAAGACCATATTTCACGGCCAGCGGGCCACCAGTAACCCTACTGCTCAACCTGTAAAGAAACGTATCTTCCTCGAAGTGGGACCCGGGCAAACGCTTTGTTCTTTTGTCCGGGCCGTTCCCACTCTGGAGGGCGACAAGCCGCTGGTACTGGCCTCGGTCCGCCATCCAAAAGAGGTGACCGACGACCTGGCCTTTATTTATAAAACGGTTGGTAAACTATGGAGCAACGGGGTGCCGATAAACTGGAATCACTTTTTTGAAAACAACGACTTCAGACGGGTGCCGCTACCAACCTATCCTTTCGAGAAAAAAAAGTATTTCGTCAAACCGGGAAGGCTTGCCCCTGCTAACTCACCCGTCCGGACACCATCCGATATTGTTGTCGGGCAGCCTGGTCCATCCGGCGAATTGGTACCCGCTCCGGGCCATGAACCTGATGCCTCACTGGCAGCCACACTTGACCCAATTATGAAAAATGAATCACGTATCCCGAGTTTGATCGGGGAAATCAAACAATCCCTGCATGAACTCAGCGGCATGGAACCAGCCGACATGAACCCGCACGATACTTTTCTGGAGCTGGGTTTTGACAGCCTTTTCCTCAGTCAGGCTGTGATCAAGTTCAATTATAAATTCAAATTAAAACTAAGTTTCCGGCAGCTATTCGAGCAGGCCCCGACGATTGCCGCACTGGCAGAATGGATAGATCAGGAAATCCAGGAGGACCGGTTCCGACCACTGCCCGAACCCAAACCGGCAACGGAGCCCCCTGTTCTGACAGCGCCGGAAAGCGGCACTTTATCAGCCGGAAATCCTCTGCCGGCCGGGACACCGTCGGCCAACCCCAGCCAGCTGGAAACCCTGATACAACAACAACTTTCGATCATGCAGCAGCAATTATCGCTGTTGCGTGGAGGGGCTGTCCCAGAGACCCAAAGCCCCCTCCACCCCCTTTCTGAGGTGTCCCGCCCACTGCCGACTCCCGAAAGTGAGGAAGAGGAAACCCGGATTACCCGGAGCACCAAAGGCGTTACCGCCAAAATGGCCAACTACAAAAAGATCCAGAGTGGCGATGAGTTGACGGCGCAGCAGCAGGAAGCCCTGGAGGATTTTATGCAGCGGTACAATACCATGACGGCGCGCTCAAAATTACTTTCACAGCGCCACCGGCAGTATTACGCCGACCCGCGCAGTACGACCGGGTTTAGCAAGTTATGGAAGGAAATCTGTTACCAGATTGCCCACGAAAGGTCAAAGGACTCGAAGATCTGGGACGTGGACGGCAACGAATACATCGACTACGTGATGAGTTATGGAGTGGCTTTGTTTGGCCACATGCCCGATTTTGTGGAAGAGGCCGTCATCAAGGCTGTCCGAAAGGGGAACAGCATTGATTTACTGCCGGAGCAGGCTACCGAAATGGCCCGGATCATTTGTGAAATGACCGGCTACGACCGGGTGACCCTGGCCAACACCGGAACAGAGGCCGTGCTGGGTGCCGTTCGGGCTGCCCGAACCGCTACCGGTAAAGACCGCATCGCCGTTTTTGACACCGATTACCACGGAATGATCGACCAGTTTATGGTTCGGGGCATTCATTTAAAAGGTAAAAATAAAACCCTGCCGGCTTCGCCCGGAATTCCCGGTTTCCTGGTGGAAAATACCCTGACACTCGATTATGACGACCCGGAGGTCATGCAAAAACTGGCCAACGAAATCGACGGCCTGGCTGCGGTAGTCATTGAACCGGTACAGGCGCAAAACCCCCATTGGCAGCATCGGGAACTGATCCTGAAAATCAGAGAACTGACCGAAAAGCACGGGGTGGCACTCATTTTTGATGAAATCATCAATGGGTTCCGTATGCACCAGCGAGGCGCTCAGGGTTGGTATGGCGTGGAAGCGGATATTTCCGCCTACGGCAAATCCATCAGCGGCGGGTTGCCCATTTCGGCGATAGCCGGGAAAGCAAAATACATGGATGCATTCGATGGTGGTACCTGGCGCTTTGGCGATGAATCTTCGCCCGACGGGGTCATCTCTTACTTTGCCAGCACCTTTATCAAAAACCCGATCAGCGTGGCCGCCGGCTATGCCGCCATCCGGGAAATTGAACGGATCGGGCCGGCCCTGCAGCAGGAACTGAACGCAAAAACCGTCCGTTTTGCGGAGCGGATCCGCCAGATTTTCCTGCAAACGAAAGCGCCGTTTTTGATCCAGTCGGCCTCCTCGTTCTTCATGCTGAAATATGCCGACACCAACCCATTGTCTAAATTATTCAACTACTTTCTGCGAATCCACGGTGTCAATGTGCGGGAACGTCCCTGTTTTATCTCCACCGCACATACAGAAGCTGATTTTGAAAAAACGTACCAGGGGTTCGAACGAGCCATCGCCGATATGTTTGCCGCAGGTTTGATCCAGCCGTACGAAGGAGAAGACCTCAATGTCATCATTCGCAGCCCGGAAGCACCGCAAATACTGGCTCCAACGGCACCGGCTGAGCCAGTCTGCGTGCCACTGACCGAAGGACAACAGGAAATTTTCCTGTCCGATCAGGTGTCGCCCGAGGCATCCAAAGCATACAATATCGCCACGGCCATTCGCCTGGAAGGAGCACCACTTCAGGTCGAAAAAATGAAAGCAGCCCTGCAATCATTGGTCGATCGGCACGAAGCCCTTCGAACCATCATCAACGAGGATGGTAATACGCAAACAATTCTGCCCGTAATGGAAGTTGCCGTTCCGGTGATCGACCTCCGGGGGCAAAAAACAACCGACGAGCAACTGGCCGCCCTGTACAACGAAGAGGCGGAGCATCTTTTCGACTTGCAGCATGGGCCCCTGGTCCGTTTTAAAATCATATTATTGGCGGAACAGGTGAGCCTCGTCTTCATCCATGTGCATCATGTGATTTGCGATGGCTGGTCGTTGGGTATTTTGACCCGAGAATTGGGAGAAATATATGCCGGCAGTACCGATGCACAAAGCACGGGCAAGGGGCTGCAGCTGGCATCACCCAAACCGCTCAGTCAATACGCAACGGAACAGGCTGAGCTCCGGCAATCCGGTGTTTTTCAGGAAAATGAATGCTACTGGCTCGATCAATTTGCCGACGGCGTACCCGTTCTGGAACTGCCGACTGATTTTCACCGGCCAGCTGTTAAAACCTATGCGGGGGCGGTCGAGAAAATATCTTTGGAACCGGCCTTCGTCCAACAGCTGCGAAAAACGGCTGCCCGGCAAGGCACGACTTTTTACGTATTCATGCTGGCAGCTTACCAGGCCTACCTGAGCCGGATTACCGGACAAACGGACCTCGTCGTTGGGGTAGCCG
>JBFIJS010000280.1:0-5803 GCA_041600595.1 Saprospiraceae bacterium
GCTGCTTTGAAGTGTTTCTGTAATGCTGTCGCAAATATAAAAACACTGCGCACAAAAGCGCAACAGATGTGTACCAGTCGCATCATGGGAAATCGGTTTTGGTGAAATAACAGCCTTTATTGCCAATCTTTATCAGCAATATTTAATTGAAAACCAGTAGCTTATACTCCTGATCGTTCAACGCAAGACAAACTTGAAAATGGAAATTGGCTCTGTAGTGTGTGACTGGATTCTAAATGAAAAAAAGGTGTAATCGAATTGTAAGTCTTGTTCATGGGAAATCAGTTTTGGCGAAAACGGGCAATATCTGCAAATATCGAATTGCCTTGTATTAGAATTTTAACTAATGACAAAGATAACGGCGTTGGGAAATTTGAAAAGGAATTGGGAGGGTAATTTTGAATATTATTTTAACATATTATGTAAATAAAAATAAACAAGAACGGGTGGATATGGCTTGGCGCTCCAGCACTTTTGTCCGTCAGAAATTTTTCAGATTGCACTGAAATGCCCTGCAGAAAAGGTGGGTCAACAAAGCTAAGCAGTTATTTTCCTTCAATTTTTGGTAGTTCCCCAATGGCCTGCCCGAAGGGTATGCAAGAAACACCCTCGGAGTCTTCCTTGCATACCGCCTGCCCAACAATTGCAATGATTGCTATATATCCGGCCGGCACTATTTCACTACCAATCTCTCCTGCCACCGCTCACGACCAGCCACCATCTCGGCCAGGTACATCCCTGCCGGCATTCCGGTCAATTCGATGCCGGAACGATGAGCACCTCCTTCCAGCATGATTGTTTGTGTTTTTACCCGGCGGCCCCGGAGGTCGTACAGCGTGAGGGTTGCCTCACCGGCATAGTCTGACTGAAAATCAAGTGTCACCATGTTGCGGGCCGGGTTGGGGTAGAGACCAAGATTACCTGCATCCAGTCTGACTTCCACACTAATGACTTTGGAGTACTCAAACTGACCATCGTAATCAACCTGTCGCAGGCGGTAGTAGTTGATACCGGGTTCGGGGTTTTGATCAGTAAAGAAATAGGATTTTTCCTCCGTGGTAGTACCATGGCCGGGGACTAAGGCAAGTTCGTCCCAGAATCTGCCATCATTAGAGCGTTGCAGATAAAAGCCTGCATTGTCAAATTCGGTAGCGGTACGCCATTCCAGCACCACCCCCTTGCCCTCAGTGTTCACTCCTTTGAATAAGGTGAGTTCAACGGGAAGAAGAGCGGCACCACTTTCACTTAATTGGGAGCCGGGGCCGATGACCCCGTTTTTTATGTCCGCATGGGAGAATTCAGTGCTACCGATAGTAATAGCATCCTGATTGCTCGGGGTAGGTGTGACGATGTTACCGCCGACATACCAGTTGACCACTGATGAAGCACTGAATTGGATATTGGAGTTGGGATTGCCAAAAGTGAGTGTGCCTCCATTGAGTATGTTCAGGGTTGTGGTGGTACCAGATGCGTTGAGGAGGATACTTTCATTCGTGGGTATGGTCACGTTAATACCGCTGGGAATACAGATGACATCTCCGGCCACAGGTTGAGTGCCGCCCCACACAGCGGGTAGTTTCCAGTTACCATTTGTAGTTGCGGTAATCGTGCAGGTTTGAGAGAAAGTGTTGGCAGTAATCAGACTGGTGATTACCAATGTGAGAGGCATTAAAATCTTTTGCATTAATCTTTTCTGTTTGTATGATTTGAATTAATGGAGTGTTTCTTCCGGTTTGTTTTTGTTTGATCAGATAAGATCATTTTTCACGATTGTGAAAAATGTAGTTTGTTGGAAATGGCCTTGAACTATGAGCAACACTGGTCGCTACGACCAATGCATGACCCGGGTTACAGGCACAACTTGTAGATTGTTTGGAAAATCAACGGTTTTTTTGCTGGCGCTGATTATAATTGACAGGGGGTAGGGTTTATATCTTGCTGCAATATAGGGTCCAGAGGCACTTATTTTATCATTGATCATAAATATCTGTCGCAAAGATGAATTATATAAATAAATTCCACATACAAGATCTCGGGTAAATTTTGGACTCGGGATACACAGTAATAAAAAATTATGGACGGTCCTTGTGTTTAAGTGTTAATTTATCGCTTATGTTATTGATTGTGAATAACTTATGAAAACAAAAGAACAAGCCACTAATTTTTTAGAAAGAAACAGGGATGGGTTAAAATGGTTTAAAAAAAATACGGTAAGCTATTTTGGGAAGGATCAGGCTCGTTTGATCATCAGTCCTTTTCTATCCAGAAAGGGTATCACCGCCGGGCAGACTATTCATTTTATCAGAGAAATGATCATCTTCTTTTTATTAAGTGATCCACCTCACAACCCTCTTCACCAAACATTTGTTGTTTTGCCATTCAAAGACCGAACTTTGCGCCCCGAAATTCAGGACAGTATGCGAAATGAACCTGATTCGATTAACATTCGGAATTCCAGAATTGGTCAAAATACCTCTTTCACATGACCCAGACGGTAGAAAAAACAGATGTCGTAATAAAAATAGCCGGTGATTCCGGTGATGGTATGCAGCTCACGGGTAGTTTCTTTACAGGCGATACGGCCCTGTCGGGAAATGACCTGGCCACTTTCCCGGATTTTCCCGCCGAGATACGTGCCCCGGTCGGTACGGTGGCCGGGGTGTCTGGTTTTCAGATCCATTTTGGGAGCCGGATGATCCATACCCCGGGGGATGCGTTTGATGTGCTGGTGGCCATGAATGCCGCAGCCCTGAAAGTCAATTTGCCATTGCTGAAAAAAGGGGCGGCCATCATCGTCAATGAAGATGGTTTTGACTCGAAAAATCTCCGGTTGGCTAAGTACGAAGATGGTGAAAACCCCCTGGAAGACAATACGTTAGAGGGCTTTGAGGTCATCAAGTTGCCCATCACCAAACTCACGCGGGAAGCGCTGAAAGATTTCGATCTCGGCAACAAGGAAAAAGACCGCAGCAAAAACATGCTCGTGCTGGGCTACCTTCTCTGGCGTTACAACCGCCCGCTGGAAGTGGTGGAAAAATTTTTAACCACCAAGTTTAAAAACAAACCAACCATTTTGGAGGCCAACAAAATGGCCCTGTACGCTGGCTACCACCTGGCCGACACGGTGGAGGAGTTCACTTCCCGCTACGTCGTCAAACCCGCACGGCTGGAAAAAGGAAAATACCGGAATATTATGGGCAACGATGCCCTGATCCTGGGGCTAATCGCGGCTTCCAGAAAATCAGGACTGCCACTTTTTTATGGCTCATACCCGATAACACCGGCCTCCAACATTCTGCACGGACTTGCCAAGCACAAAAATTTTGGGGTAAAAACTTTTCAGGCAGAGGATGAAATTGCCGCCATTTGTTCGGCTATCGGAGCAAGCTACGGTGGCCACCTCGGGGTTACCGGCACCTCCGGTCCCGGACTGGCATTGAAAGCGGAAGCGATGGGACTGGCCGTGATGCTGGAAATTCCACTGGTCATCATCGATGTGCAGCGGGGCGGGCCCTCTACCGGTCTTCCCACCAAGACCGAGCAATCCGATTTGCTGCAAGCCCTCTACGGTAGAAACGGGGAATGCCCCATGCCCGTGGTGGCTGCCAGTTCGCCCTCCGATTGTTTCGAAGCGGCTTTCGAGGCATGCCGCATTGCAGTACAACACATGACCCCCGTCATCCTGTTGAGCGATGGTTACATTGCCAATGGTAGTGAACCCTGGAAGTTTCCCAAAGCGGCTGACATCCCGGCTATTGAGGTCCAATTTGCGAAAGCGAAAGAAAACGGTGTGCCTTTTATGCCATACGAACGGGACGAAAACCGGGTACGGAAATGGGCCATCCCCGGCACCGAAGGCCTGATGCACCGGGTTGGTGGTTTGGAAAAGGAGGACCTCACCGGAAATGTTTCCTATAACCCCGCCAACCACCAGCACATGGTGAAAACCAGGGAGACCAAAGTAGAAAAGGTCGCCGATTTTATCCCCGAACAAACCATGGATACCGGTTCGGAAAGCGGCGAGTTGCTGGTTCTCGGCTGGGGCTCCACTTTCGGCGTCTGCCAGTCGGTGACGAAGTTGCTGGAACAGGAAGGCCACAAAGTTGGGCATGTCCATTTGCGTCACCTGCGCCCGTTTCCCAAAAACCTCGGAACGATCCTGCGTCGATTTGATAAAATACTCATCCCCGAAATCAACAACGGACAGCTATGTAAAGTGATTCGGGACCATTTCCTCGTCGAAGTGGAACAGTACAACAAGATTCAGGGCGTACCGATCACGAAGTACGAACTGTTTGATTTTGCAAAGAAATTAATGGTGAATAATGAAAGGTAATTATTTATCCCCAATGTGAAATCGGGGCAGGCTGTTCACCATTCACCATTCACCATTTACCATTAAAAAATATGTCAGTAGCAACGACCGATCATACACCACTGAAGGCCAAAGACTTCGCCACCGACCAGGATGTACGCTGGTGCCCCGGTTGCGGCGATTACTCCATTTTGAAGCAAGTGCAGACGGTGCTGGCCGATTTGGGCAAAAAGCCACACGAAACGGTCTTTATTTCCGGGATTGGTTGCTCCAGTCGTTTTCCTTATTACGTGGAAACGTACGGCATGCACAGCATCCACGGGCGGGCGCCGGCCGTGGCTTCCGGTCTTCGTATGGCCAATCCTGACCTGGGGGTTTGGTTGATCACCGGAGACGGGGATGGCCTTTCCATCGGCGGCAATCATTTTATCCACCTTCTTCGCCGCAATTTTGACTTGAATATGTTGTTGTTCAACAACCAAATCTATGGACTGACAAAAGGGCAATATTCCCCAACATCTGAAGAGAACAAACGCACTGCTTCCACCCCTTTCGGCTCACTCGATCATCCGGTGAACCCCATCGCACTGGCATTGGGATCGGACGCTACCTTCGTGGCCCGCACCATGGATCGTGATGTGAAACACCTGCGGGAAATGCTGCAACGTTCGGATGCTCACCGGGGCACTTCCTTTTTGGAGATATACCAGAACTGCAACATTTTTAATGATGGGGCATTCTTCACCTTTACGGAAAAAGCTACGAAGTCTGATACCGCTTTGTTTTTGGAAAACGGGCAGCCACTGATCTTTGGAAAAGATGCCAATAAAGGCATCCGGCTGGACGGCTGCAAACCGGTACTGGTCGACCTGGCGGCAGGAGAACTTACCAAAGACGATCTGTGGATTCACGATGAAAGCGACTTATACAAAGCACAGATCCTGGCTCGTTTTTTCGACGATCCCGCCACCAACCCAAATGCTTTTCCGCGTCCTTTCGGCGTGATTTACCAGACCGAACGGCCGTGTTATGAAGACGTGTTGTCAGCACAGGTCCATGCGGTCACCGAACAACTCGGTGAAGGTGATCTCGATGAATTGATAGCGGGCAGAAATGCCTGGGAGATAAAGTGAGTGCACGAAAATAAAGGGCTTTGCAGACTGCCTCAGTACTCTGTAATTTAAATTTTCTTTAATTTTTCTTACATGCAAGTGGGCCGGATGATTCACTTCGCTTTGAGGCATGAGACTGCTCGGCCCAAAGCGAAGTGAATCCTTCGGCCCAATTGCAGAGAAAAAAATTAAAGCAAATTTAAATCACACGGTACTTAGCCTTTCCATTCTTTTTTTACGAATGCATTCTCAAAGAGAATTTGCGTTTGTTTTGCTGCTGGTTTTATTTTCAACCATTACTTTTGGCCATTCGATCATCAATCCTGGTGATCATCACACTTTGCAGACAGATTCCTTTACAGACTGACCAGCCACC
>JBFIJS010000281.1:0-5797 GCA_041600595.1 Saprospiraceae bacterium
GCTACTGGTCGTTGATCCCTGGCCATAAACTGCCAGGCTGATAACTGCTAAAACCAAACTGAGTAATAATCTTTTCATCAGTGGAGTGTTTAGTTAAAATTAAAGGTTGAAAAATATGGTTTATAACCATTAGCTCTTTGCTAAAGGATATCTTTTTAATGCTTTCAAAAATGGTGGTTTAAAGAAATAGAAAGCACCCTACGCCGGATAGCGCATCATTGATTTGGTGTTGGCGAAAAAAATAATTGGATATTGAACAGGTAGATTCAGTAGAGAAAAGGGTATCGTGATTTTATTCATACTGCAAATTTAAAAGTGGCGCTTCTCCAGTCTGAGGGATTCTTTTTTGAAAAGCACGGTCGAATTTGCCGTTTGTTTTCCATTTTCGCTGCGAAGGTATATACTATTGACGGGTTGACCAAGAAATGTAGTTAAGTAGGGGTTAATTTTTTGTAAAAGAGAAAGAAGGGGGAAATGTTTTGTCCAATAGATGTTTTGTGAGTTTTTGGACAGGTAAAATATATGAATAGTTTTGGGCTGAAAAACCGTGCGTTCAACTATTTTTCTTCTGTTTAACCGCTGATAAAATTTAATGCCGGGTGCTTGCTTTTTTGAAAAATGCCAGCCGGCCTGTCGGGCTTTTTTTATTCGTCCCTCACCAGTACCGGCACTTTCATGGCCCGCAATGCAGCGGGAAAAGAAGCGATAAAACCAATGGTCAGCACAACTGCGACCACTGCCAGCAAATCGAAGAAGCGCATGCTGATGGGATAGGCATCCACCACGAAGCCGTCGGGGATCGGGACAATGCCGAATCCTTTTTGCACAACGTACAGGGAAATCGAGACGAAGAAGCCAATCAGCAGTCCCAACCCGCAAAGCAGGAGCCCTTCGTTGAGGAAGACGTTGCGGATGGTACGGTCGGTCGCTCCCATGCTTTTCAGGATCGCAATGTCTTGTTTCTTTTCCAGAACGATCATCCACAGCGAGCCAATCATATTGAAAGCAACCAGCACAAGGGTCAGACTAAGGATGGCGAAGCTGAGCCATTTTTCAATATTCATCAACTTGAGGAAAGAGGCGTCCTGCTCGTAGCGGTCTTTTACCAAAAAGTCGTTTCCCATAATCTGTCGCATGTCGGCGATGGCATCGTCAACATCTGCACCGGGGGCCAGCAGCACTTCCAGGGCGCTTACCTCACCGTAGGCTCCCAGCAGCTCGCGGGCAAAATCAATAGAAACGATGATGTACTGGCTGTCAAAATCCTGCTGGATGCGGAAAGAACCAACGGGGTAGGCAAACCGGCGTTTGAACTGCTCTTCCATGGCCGACACTTTTTTCCGTTTAGCCATATATACATCGAGTGTCTCGAATGGGTCCTCGATATCCACCTGTAGTTTATTTCGCATACCACCGCCAAGAATGGCCAGGTACCGGTCGCCTTTTTGCAGGGCATACCGCCCTTCAAAAATACTGGAGTCGAGCCCGGTAACCTGCTGGTAAAGGCTGTCCACACCTTTGAGTACGCCAAAGTCCTGGCTTTCCCGGTAATTGAAAAAAGCAACTTCTTCGAGGGTTTCAGAGACAGTAGCGACGGATGGCAGCGCCCGGAGTTGGGCCAGTTGGGCGGCGTCGGGGACAAAGGTTTTTCCCTCGGCCACCGTGATCTTTACGTCAGGATTGAAGCGGCTGAACAGTCCCAGGATCAGATCCTCAAACCCGTTAAAGACGCTCAATACCAGTACTAAAGCTGCGGTGCCAATGCTGATTCCCATCACGGAAATACCGGTGATGAGGTTGATGGCGTTGGTCGATTTTTTGGCAAATAAGTATCGCCGGGCTATTTTGAGTGGAAGATTCAATGGTCGTTAGTTGATGGTTGACGGAGGGGCGCTGGTAGTTGGCCAACGAATACAGGAAGTTCCTGCGCCCGATCATTTTGTGCAAAATTATCAAAATAATCGGTGGTGGCACCGGCATTGAATAAACGGATGTTTTTGGGCTGGCCCGATGGCGGGCTTGGGGCAGCAGACGCACAGGTTAGTCAGAAAGGGAAGGACTGTCCCGCTTTTGTGGCGGGCCTGTCCGTTTGAAGGGGTGTTATCCCACGTCCCTGCCTCCCTTCAGCCGGTCTTGTAAATCCTTCAGCGCATCCCAGTCGCCATTTACGGCGAGGGTCGCCTGCTCAGGCCAGGTGGTCGGGTCGTGCATGCGGTATCGGCTGCCCGCTTCGAAAAGGATTTCCCGAAGGCGCTTGTCCTCGGTCAGGGAAAGGGCTTTCAGATCGGGGATTCCGTGGTCTTTGAGTAGTTTTTCGATTTTAGGGCCAATACCTTCTACGGTTTTCAGGTCGGCGAGGTCGTTGGAAAGTATGGCGGCGCCGGCGAGTGCTTCGGTGGCTTCGCCCCGGCTGCTCAGCAATTGGGCTGCCTGTCCTACCCAGTCATCTCTTTCAATACGCCCGGGAAAGAATTCAATGGCCGTCGTCACTTTATCGATCAGGTTGTCGTCGAGTAGACTGATTTGCTCGTAGTTGAAAATGCCGAGGGCGTTGAGTTTTTTTTCTAAAAAAGAACCGATTCCCTTGATGCGGGTGAGGTCATCTTTTTCATGCTCATTGCCAGCGGGCAATTTGTTGCCAATCGCTGCCCGTACCTCGTCGCGGGCCGCCACTGCGGAGAGGGTGACGGTTTCGCCTTTGTCCATCTCGGCCTTATCGGGAGCAGCGGCGAAAATCGTGTTGTCGTCCTCTTCGGCAACGATCGGCACCCCCCGGCTGATGACCACTTGCTGGGTCTGGTCGAGCTCAACCTGCAGGGCGCTGTTGGCTGCTTTCAGCTGGCTGATCTTTTCTTCCAGTTCTTTGAGCCGGCTCCGGGTCGCATCACTGTCGCCACTGTCGCTGGAGGCACTGCCGGCCACGGCGGTCAGGTCGTTATTGATGGCTTTTAGTCCGACGATCTGGTTGTTCAGGTTCTCGATGGTAGACTGATAGGAATTCGCAGCGGCCTGTGCCCGGACGGATTCCTCCAGGGCGGCGTCCAGGTCGTTTTGCCATTTGTCTTTTTCCGCTTCAAGCGAGCTGGCGATAGCGATGGCTTCGGTGGCCTCGCGCTGCGCTTTTACGAGGTCGGCATCCTTCAACTCGAGTTCCTCTTTAAGTTCGCTATGTTGAGTCAGGAGATTGTCGTGGTTTTTCTTCCATTGTTCCGCTTCTTTTTTCAAGCGTTTGGCTTCACCGCCCCAGAGTAACCAGGCTGTCAGGAAACCGATGAGGAAGCTGCCCAGTGCCACAAACAAGATGAAGATGCTGTCAGGGCCCAAAAATTCTGCAAAAAATTTTTCCATGATCTTTTATGGTAAGTTGTGAAGGGGAAGAGTTTGTATTAAAAGGTTGATTGAGTTGATAAGAGTTGATTTAGTTGATATTTAAAAAATGGTTTTCCAGTTTCTTACATATCAACTTTACAAACCATCCTCAACATTTATCAACTTATGATACAGCCCCTTTCCCGTCCACCATTATTCTGAATCTTTGTCAATGATCTTAAAGTTAACCCGGCGGTTTTTTTGACGCCCGGCCGGGTTGTCGGAGCCGTCGGGTTTTGAATTGGGGGCGACAGGCTGTAATTCCCCCATTGAGGAGGTTTTGATCTCTGCTTTGACGCCCAGTTCCCGGAAATATTGGGCGGCACTTTCAGCCCTTTTCAGTCCGAGGTTGTAGTTAAATTTTTCTGTGTCGATGCTGTCCGTGTGTCCGATGATGGATAGCGTTTTTTCTGTGTTGGCAGCCAGAAAATTCTTGACCGAGTCGGCATATAGAATGCATTGTTCGCCCGGCCGGAAATCGGCAGAATTGAAAGCAAAATTGGCATCAGAAAATGTGTTGTCCTCAAACCGGTATTCCAGTTTTTCGTAGTTATCCGGCGTTTCGGGCAAAAGCGCAAAAGAAATCGGCTCCGGCATATTTTCACCAGCGACCATTTCGTAGTCGATGGAGATGCGTTTTTCGTCAACGCCGAGTTTTTCCAACTGTCTTTCTATGAACGCCGCCCTGGCGATGCCGATGTTTTCAAAAAGGCCGGCCGGAGCGGTCTTTTCACGCGCTAAAAACCGTCCTCTCAGTGTGATTTTCCGGTCAGGGTGTTGCTTCAGGTACGCTGCTATTTTTTCCAGGAAAATCTGATTGTTGGGAGAAATGCTGGCTTCGATGGAATCGGTTGGAAAACCAAACTGCTCATAGCCTTGTAAAATGGTTTGGTCGCCATCCTGAAAATTCAGCGTCATAGGGCGCATGACCACAGGTTGGTTGCCGCAGTGGTGTTTGATCTTGCAGACGTAAAACCAACGACTGCCCAAAGCAAAGGCCAGGAACAGTAAAAAGCCAATGATAAATACTCTCATAGTCGATGTTTTTTGTAAGTGTTGAGTGGACGGTCACCTCTTTGTCCCCTTTTCCGCGCCGTAACACTTTTATTCATCCTGCATAAGCCGTTGACGGTCAAAGGTATTTAATTCAGAGGACTGTGCAAAAAAAGTCTGAGGGAAGTTGCCGGCGGGTCAACCTGTGTTGTTTTTCTGCCGAAATACCGGGGCCAAACGCGCTGCGATCACCACGGCCAGCAGATGTCTGGGGAAGGAGGTCCCGGACGGGTCTGGCTGCCCGTTGCGACAGGATTTTAATTTTCAATAAATAAATCCATCAAACCATTTTAACCATTGGAACAATTTACTATTTTTGCACCCCTTTTTAAAAAAGTTCTTTAAAATGAACGTTTTAGACCAGTTCTCGATCCCGGTTTCGGGACTCAGCAATGGTCTCCACGAGTACGAGTTCAGCGTTGGTAAAGATTTTTTCGAAGCCTTTGCCGAGTCGCCCATCAAAGAAGGAGCGATCAACGTCCTGTTCAACTTCGACAAGCGGGAAGACATGTATGTCCTTTTGTTTGATTTCGAAGGGGAAGTGGAAGTGATTTGCGACCGTTGCCTTGATCCGTTTGCGCTGCCGATCGAAGACCGGCAAAGTCTTTTGGTCAAGTTTGATGATGAACCCTGGGAAGATGCCGATGTGGTATTTATCCAAAAAGGCACCCAGGTGCTGAATGTGGCCAAGTACATCTACGAGTTTATCAACCTCGCTGTACCCATGACCAAAACTCATGACGACGCCGGAGACGATTGCAACCCTGACATGCTCAAATACCTGGAACAACAAGAAGAGGAAGAAGCTGATGAGCCGACTCCTAACCCGTTCCTCGATGCATTTAAGGACTTAAACTTAGAAAATTGAATTTTAGATGGCTGTATCGTTAGGTGGTTGTTTGGCCGCAAAACGATAGAACCATAAAACCATAAATATTTTAGTAAAATGGCAAATCCAAGGACAAGGACTTCGAAGCGCCGGAAACGTGCCCGCCGTACTCATTACAAAGCAACTGCTCCTAACGTAGCAACTTGCGCCGTAACCGGTGAAGCACACATGTTGCACCGTGCATACTACGATGACGAAGGCAACATGTGCTATCGGGGCCGTATTCTCGTAAAGGCTGATGAAGCCGAAGAATAGGCAAAACGATCGTCTTTCAGGTTAATACTTCTTGTAAAAGATATGGAAGCTCCCATCAAAGCGAATGAGATGAGGGGCTTCTTGTGTTTCAATTCCTTTGGTAAACAGGCCAGAGGAAAATCATACTCACAATTATGAAGCAGATCATTTCCACCAATAAGGCACCCGGTGCCATCGGGCCTTACAATCAAGCCGTTATTCACAACGGGGTGCTGTATGCCTCCGGTCAGA
>JBFIJS010000282.1:0-5794 GCA_041600595.1 Saprospiraceae bacterium
AGCCCGGCGGCACCATCATCGAATGCACGAGCGGCAATACCGGTATGGGACTGGCCATTGCAGCCTGCGTAAAAGGCTACCGCTGCATTTTTACCACCAGTGATAAGCAATCAAAGGAAAAATTCGATCTGCTCCGGGCGATGGGGGCTGAGGTTATTGTTTGTCCGACCAACGTGGAAGCCAGTGATCCCCGCAGCTACTATTCCGTGGCCGCACGATTGTCGAAAGAAATCCCCAACTCTTACTGGTTCAACCAATATGACAACCTCGCCAACCGTCAGGCTCACTACGAGCAGACCGGTCCGGAAATATGGAAACAGACCGAGGGCAAGATTACCCATTTTGTGGTGGGAGCGGGCACCGGCGGCACCATTACCGGAACGGCTAAATATTTAAAAGAACAAAACCCTAATATAAAGGTCTGGGCCATCGATACTTATGGCTCAACGTTGAAAGCCTACCACGAAACGGGGAAGATTGATGAAAAAGAAATTTATTCCTACATCACGGAGGGTATCGGAGAAGATATCATCCCGAAAAACTACGATTTTTCACTCATCGATCATTTTGAAAAAGTAACGGATAAAGACGGCGCAGTCTGGGCCAGGAAACTGGCCAAGGAAGAAGGGATTCTTCTGGGATATTCCGCGGGCAGCGCTCTGGCCGGCGTTCGTCAATTGAAAGATCAACTGACAAAGGACGACGTGGTGGTTATCGTTTTCCACGATCATGGCAGCCGGTATGTCGGTAAAATTTACAACGACGACTGGATGCGCGAACGGGGCTTCCTGGATGAAGAGTTAAAAGTTAAAGACCTGATCGCCAAAAAGCACAATAAAGAATTTTTATCCGTGCAAATGAACGACTCGGTGAAAAGTGCTTTTGACATCATGCGCCAAAAAGATATTTCGCAAATGCCCGTGATGGACGGCAGCCAGGTGGTCGGATCGATTACTGAAACGGTGGTGCTGAAATATTTGCTGGAAAACCCGCTTGTCAATTCCGATAAACCCGTAGAAAGCATAATGGGCAAACCATTTCCCGAGGTGGACGAGGAACTGCCATTCCGCCAATTGGGGAAATACCTGAACAAGGAGATTCATGCGGTTATCGCTAAAGACCGGGCTGGAAGTATGCATGTGCTGACGCAGTACGATGTCATTCAGGCGGTTTGATAATGGTGAATGGTGAATGGTGAATTGTAGGTAGCGATAAAAAAACGGGAAGTCGATTATTCAGCTTCCCGTTTTTTATTTTGGAAAAAGTCCTGCTTCTACCAGTTGACAGATGGTATGTCCGATTAAAATATGGCATTCCTGAATGCGGGGCGTGTCATTGGAGGGAATGGCAATCAGAAAATCGCAGCTATTTTTCAAAGCGCCGCCACTGCTTCCGGTAAACCCGACAGTTGCCAATCCGATCGTTTTTGCCTTTTTCATGGCATTGACTACGTTAGGGGAATTGCCGGAGGTGGACAGTCCGATCAGCACATCACCCGGGCGACCCATCGCCTCTACCAATCGGGCATAAACCTCCTCAAAAGAATAGTCATTGGCGACGGCGGTCAGGTTGGAAGTGTTGACGTGGAGAGCTTCCGCAAAGAGGGGAGGGCGGTCGTAATAATACCTGCCGGACAATTCAGCGGCGAGGTGCTGCGCATCGGCAGCGCTGCCGCCGTTTCCACAAAAAAGAACTTTACCACCCTTTTTATAGCAGGCAATGATGGCTTCCACAACTGCTGCAATCGTTTCCTGCAAAGGGTCATCTGCCAGTATTTGCTGCTTTATGGCAATGGCATCGTTGATGTTTTTTTGAACTGTTTTTTTATGGTGCATTTATTTTTTGTGGCCGCAGGTCCGCTGATTTTTTCGGTATTCGTTTTCCTTCCGTTATAGGGAATTTCCGAGCACTGGGCACTTCGTTGGTACATCACTTAATGTTTAATCCTGCGCTTGTATCGGTCACTTTACTTTTAATAAAAGGTGCCCTCGACGGGGATTGAGCAACCGCAGCCGGACAAACCCTCAACGGTCAGGTATTTATCAGGCTGCGGAGCATTTAGCGGCATTCGTTTACTTCTTACCTTTCATTCCCCCGATCATATCTTCCGGACGTACCCAAAGGTCGAATTGCTCTTCGGTCAACAGTTTCAAATCAAGAGCGGCCTGTTTCAGGGTCGTTCCCTCTTTGTGCGCCTTTTTTGCAATGGTCGCGGCGTTATCATAGCCGATATGCGTGTTGAGGGCGGTCACCAGCATCAGGGAATTGTCGAGATTTTGCTTGATGCGGGGCAGGTTAGGCTCCAGACCAATGGCGCAGTTGTCATTGAAACTGACACAGGCGTCTCCGATCAACCGGGCCGACATCAGGAAGTTAAAAATCATCACCGGTTTGAAGACATTGAGTTCAAAATGGCCGTTCATACCACCAACGTTGATGGCTACGTCATTGCCAATCACCTGGGCCATGGCCATGGTCATCGCCTCCGATTGCGTTGGGTTGACTTTGCCGGGCATGATGGAAGAGCCGGGTTCATTTTCCGGGATCAATATTTCCCCGATTCCGCAACGGGGGCCACTGGCCAGCAGGCGAATGTCGTTAGCGATTTTAAACAGAGAAACGGCGACCGTTTTGAGCGCTCCGTGCGATTCTACGATTGCATCGTGTGCGGCCAGCGACTCAAATTTATTGGGAGCGGTGACGAACGGCAGCCCCGTCAATTTGGCGATATGAGCTGCCACGTTTTTAGCATAGCCGGGAGGAGTGTTCAGACCCGTGCCGACGGCCGTGCCACCGAGTGCCAGTTGGGAGAGGTGCTTCAAGGTGTTTTTGATGGCCTTGACCCCCTGGTCGAGTTGGGCGGCGTAGCCGGACAGTTCCTGACCCAGGGTAAGCGGAGTTGCATCCATGAGGTGGGTGCGGCCGATCTTTACAACTTTGTCGAACGCTTTTGCTTTTTCTTTCAGCGTGTCCCGCAGTTTTTCAATGCCGGGGATCGTCGTTTCTACCAAAATGGTATAAGCTGCGATGTGCATCGCTGTCGGGAAGGTGTCATTACTCGACTGCGACTTGTTCACGTCGTCGTTGGGGTGGAGGATTTTCTGATCGTCGTTCAGGCTGCCACCTTTCAATACATGGCCGCGGTTGGCGATCACCTCATTGACGTTCATGTTCGATTGGGTGCCGCTTCCTGTTTGCCAGACGACCAGGGGAAACTGGTCGTCGAGCTTACCTGCCAGAATCTCATCGCACACTTTACCGATCAACTGTGCTTTTTCTTTAGGTAAAACACCCGCATCGAGGTTGGTCAGGGCGGCGGCTTTTTTCAGGATGGCAAAGGCCCGGACGATTTCGATCGGCATCGTCTGACCTCCGATTTTGTAGTTTTCACGGGAGCGCTGGGTTTGTGCTGCCCAATATTTGTCGGCTGGAACTTTGACGTAGCCGAGGGAATCTTTTTCTTTTCGGAAACTCATTGTTTAGATGGTTGGACGGTTAGAATGGTTGGATGGTTTTGGCCATCTGCCAACGATTCACCTGAATTTTAAAGAAGGCAAAAGTAGAAAGATTGGAAAGTATTTGAAAAGAGACTTTTCTCAACCGGCCGGGCCGACCGGAAGATTTTTTTATATGGCCTCAAAATGTTTTAAGTAATGGCATTTTAAAATCCGGCAGGTTTAGCCTATTAAACAAATTCCCTTCCCCGGCGTTTTCCAAATAGCTTCTGACCTGCCTATCTTGGCAGCTCTATTTCAAAACCATCGCAGTTCATACTATCAGAAGAAATGGTTTTTTAAAGCAAAACGGACATCCTTAAAAATCGGCTTTCAACCAACAAGTCGTTTTCCTTTCGATTTTCCTTTTGTTTTTTCATTTCTCCGGGACTGCCCAAAAATTCTAATAAAAATATGGCATTTAAACTTCCCGACCTTCCCTATGCTTACGCAGCCTTAGAACCACATATCGATGCCCGGACGATGGAAATCCATCACGGCAAGCACCATGCTGGTTATACCAATAACCTGAATGCAGCCATTGCCGGCACTGACCTTGAAGGCAAAAAAATAGAAGACATCCTGGCCAACGTATCCAAACACGGAGCGGCAGTGCGCAACAACGGTGGCGGTTTTTACAACCACTCTTTGTTTTGGGAAATCATGTCACCCGACGGTGGTGGCGAACCTTCTGCTCAGATGAATATCAAAAAAGCTATCGACCGTGATTTTGGGTCTTTTGCAAACTTCAAAAAAGAATTCTCGGCGGCGGCTGGTTCTCGCTTTGGCTCAGGCTGGGCCTGGCTTTGCACCGATGCCAACGATAAGCTGTTCGTTACTTCCACTCCTAATCAGGACAACCCGCTGATGGATGTTGCTGACAAAAAAGGCACGCCGATCCTGGGACTTGATGTTTGGGAGCACGCCTATTACCTCAACTACCAAAACCGCCGGCCTGATTACGTTGCTGCGTTTTTCAACGTCATCAACTGGCAGGAGGTTACCCAGCGCTACAACGATGCTAATCCGGGTGCCATGAAATAATATCCCCGCAGATTTGTCCGGATATTTTTTCCGGAATGAATATAAAAAAAAGAGCCTGTAAGTCATTGATTTACAGGCTCTTTGCTTTTAAGGGGTGATAGGGTCGTAAGGCCGAAATCAACGAGTGGAACGGACTAACTTTTTAGTGATCTGTTGCCCGTTGATGGCCAGTTGAACCAGATATAATCCATCGGGGACATCTGGTAGATTCAATTGCAACGTTGCCGGACCGGGAGACATATTTTTCTGTTTGTCAAAATAAACCTGCCGCCCCAGCGTGTCGAACAGACGGATGCTGACCGATGCCGTTTCCCGCAACTCAAAACGAACGTTGACGCTGGCTGTTGCCGGATTGGGGGCCAGGGTCACTCCACCGTTCAGCGTAGGAATTGCCTCCGAAAAATTCGGCTCAAAGGTTTCCTTGTCGTAGGAGATGTGCATGATGTTTTGATCGGGTGCCGTAGCTCCAGACGGAGTTAGTCCCGCCTCAAAATCCTGCATGTAGATCATTTCAATTTTATCTCCGATGCGGGAGGGGATGGAAGGATACTGTGCTTCCACAAAGTCGTGGAATTCAACCACTTCGGGATTGATGAGATCAAAAGGCTCCGACCAGTTCAGTCCGCCATCCGAAGATTTTACAATAAATACGTGGCGGATCGTCAGGCCGTTAAAATCGACAAAGTCTTCCCTTAAAGTGCTGAAAACCAGGTAAATATTTCCTTCGTCGTCGATGGAAGACGTGGGGAAACTGGTGAAATTGGTGTTGTTGTAACGCAACTGTTGGAAGGTGCCGTTCACCGTGACCAGGTCATCACCGTCCAGGTCCGGAGCGGCGGCGATAATTTCCCGTTCGTTGGTTGCAAAGTCTTCATTCCAGTACGCAATTCCATCCACCGCCAGGTTCAAAAAACGGTCTGCGCCTTCGGCAAATACGTACAAAACGCTGTAAAATACATGGACTTTTCCGTTGTCGTCCACCAGGACGGAACCGGAGCCATCAGTCGAAAAAATGGAGATAGAATCGGGAACTAACGGGTCAAAAGGAACATCGCCGGGACCATACCCTTGCCCATCGTATTTATCCAGCGGGAAGTCATTGACAATGGTTTTTGTCCAGGTTTCGCCATTGTCGGTGGATTTAAACACGGCAATATCGCCCCAGCTTTCAAATATGGCGATGGCGACCGTTTCACCATTGGCGTAAATATTATAATTCTCGCCACCCACCTGATTGTAAAAGCTACTGTCCAGCC
>JBFIJS010000283.1:0-5781 GCA_041600595.1 Saprospiraceae bacterium
AAAATCCATACTTCCTGCTCGGTCGACATCCTGGGGAAAACCTACGGCAGCTTTTATGTGGCTGCTTATACGGATGGCAAAGGCAATGTCAATACGACCATTGCCGAAAATTGTAAAACAGCCACCGCAACTTTGCTGGTAAAATCCTGTGACCCCTGCGAGCTGCTCGGAGGCGATACCGACGGCGATGGCATTTGCGACCAAAATGACTGCCAGCCGGACGATCCGAACTTTCCTGCACAACCCGGTTCCTCCTGCGACGATAACGACCCCAACACGGAGAACGATGTAGTATCGGATGATGGCTGTTCCTGTGCCGGAACTGTGATTGAGGTGTGTGACAATGTTGGCCTGGGAGGATTCATCGGGTTTGAAAACTGCCTGGGGAGCTTCCAATACTGCCCACTGACAGACCCTGTGGTACCAGCCATCAATAACTGTGGCGATCCGGAAGGGGGCACCGGCGATCTGGAAATAGTCTGGTTACAGAGTACGACTTCCTGCCTGCCACCCACAACTACTTTTGAAAATATTGAAAATGATCCACACTGGGTGGTTATTGCGGGTGCGGATCAGTTATCCTATGCACCGCAGGATATAACCCAAAATACTTGTTTCCTTCGCTGTGTGCGGCGGGCGGGATGTACAACTTTTGTAGAATCCAACATTGTCAGCCTGACCATTGATACCGACTGCCTGCTTTTCGACCGGGCCACGGTAAGTATCGGAGACCGGGTGTGGGAAGACCTCAACGGCGATGGCATTCAGGATGATAATGAGCCTGGTCTGGCAAATGTTTTCATCAACTTGCAGGATGGCAACGGCAACTCGCTTCGCTGGACGAGCACAGATGAAAACGGAGATTACATCTTCTTCAATCAACCTGCCGGTTCGTACCAGCTCGTCTTTTCGACACCCGCTGGCTATGAGGTGACCCTCGCTGGAAGCGGAACCGACCGGGAAGCTGACAGTGATGTCGATCCTGTTTTTGGACAAACTCCGGTTCTTAATTTACTCGAAGGCGACCACCGGCGTGATATTGACTGTGGTTACCGAATTGCCGGTTCATTCCTGAAGACGGGTACCAATAACTTCAACTTCGAAACCGTTAAAGATGAGGAACATACCGAACTTTACTGGATGCACGACAAGGGAGCGGAGGTGCTGTATTACGCCATAGAGCGCTCCGCAAACGGAAACCAGTATGAAGAAATAATTTCCCAGGCTTCCCAGGGTGGAGCTGGTGCGGAACTCTATTTCGACGTTGATCTGGCTCCGGTTACCGGTGATAATTTATACCGGGTCAAACTTTACCGTCTCGACGGAACCGTTGCTTACAGCGATCCTTTGCTGGTCCATTTTACGGATTTGGCAGACTTCACCATGTTCCCGAACCCGGCGAGTGATTTCATCAAAGTCAACCTGGAGTCGCTGATCGGACAACGGGTGGATATCCACCTGATCAACACCAATGGATCGGTCGTCCGGTCGGTAGAAATCGAGGAAGTAAACACTAAGTACTTCCAGATTGACCTGAGGGAAATGAAAGAAGGCAGTTATGTGATGTGGGTGATGCCGGCGGCCAACAAGGCCATTGCCAAACAGTTTGTGATCGGCAAGCCCTGATCGGCAAGCGAATGAGTAGTTATGTGAACGCTTTTTTTGTCATAGCGTATTCAACATGATAGTTTGATAGGTTGGTGAGAAAATCGCCACCAGATAAAATGAGTAATAATTTAGAAGAGGTCGTGCCACAGGGTTGGCGTGACCTCTTTTTTAATTTTTGATAAACAAAAAACGGTTATGGCCAAAGCAAAAGAAAAGCCTTTTCGGTTGCTGATAGATTACAGGATTGCCCGGAAAATCAGATCGGCGGCTACTATAACGGGTTGTGTTTGGCTTAGTCTCCGGCGGACGTTTTTCGACTGCCTTTGTACAGTTGGTATTTGTGCAGTTTGCAGGGGATTTTCCCATTCATCAGGGCAATTCTCCGGGATGTTTTCAGCCCTACTTTTTTCAGCGCCTCCAGGTTCCCGCTGATGATCCAGGCCTCGTACCCTTCAAAATGGTGTTTCAGGTGGGTGCCGATTTCCTTATAAAATTCATCAATATCGGCCTGTTCCAAACGCTCACCGTAGGGTGGGTTCAGGATAACGATGCCATGATCTTTGCCACCTCCGGTTTCAAAAAAGTCATTGGCCGAAAAATGGATGTGATCTTCCACTTTGGCGTGTCTTGCATTTTGCTTCGCAATGCTCACCACGCCGCTGTCCTCATCGTTGGCGAAAATTCGTGCTTGCACTTCGGTCATATTATCCAATGCTTCCTGGCGAACGTTTTTCCAGAGGAGCCGGTCGAAGTCGTTCCATTTTTCAAAATTAAAATGCCGGAGGCGGCCGGGGGGGATGTTGCCGGCAATCATGGCTGCCTCAATGGAGAAAGTACCGGAGCCGCACATCGGGTCAATAAAATCTGATTTTTTATCCCAATCCATCATAAGAATGATGCCGGCAGCCAATGCCTCATTAATCGGGGCTGCCGTTCGTTGTTCGCCGTAGCCCCGTTTGGCCAGGGTCGTACCGGAACTGTTGAGGGAAATGGTGCAGGTCCGGTCGGCAATGCGCACATCGATCCACAGGTCGGGGTCTTTGTTGTCCACATCGGGCCGGATGCCGGTGCGGTCACGGAATTGGTCCGCAATGGCGTCTTTGGTTTTTAATGCAATATATTTGGAATGGGTAAAACGGCGGCTGTTGGCGGTGCCACTGATGGCAAAGGTTTGATTGGTGGTCAGGTATTGCGACCAGTCTATTTCCCTGACCATCCGGTAAAGGTGTTCCTCCGAATGGACATCGAAGACGGCGATGGGCTTGAGGATGCGCAGGGCCGTCCGGAGGCACAGGTTGCTTTTATACAAAAGGGATTGATCGCCCTGGTACTGAACAGCCCGGGTCAATAGTTCAATATCTGTCGCCCCGATGGCTTCCAGTTCGGCGGCGAGGATGGGTTCGAGACCAAAAAGTGTTTTGGCCGTTATGGTGAATTTGCTCAATTTTTTTTTTTGGCAAAGGTAGTCAAAGGCCTTTCTTATAAAAACGGGATCGGACCATATTTCCTAATGTTGCCGGAGATTTGCAACCTTCTTTTTAGCTGAAAATCCTTTTTTACCTGATGAAAAAAGAAAATTCGACTCCATCGTTACCCTTGTTGGCGGATACGCCGAAGCCGCCTTACTATGCCGTTATTTTCACCACTATCCGGACGGATAACCAGGATGGCTACGCTCAAATGGCAGACAAAATGGCGACGCTTGCCAGCACGATGCCGGGCTATTTGGGAGTTGAGAGCACCCACCACGAAATCGGGATTACCGTTTCTTACTGGAAAGATCTGGAAAGTATCAAAAACTGGAAGTACCAGGCAGACCACGTCGTTGCCCGCGATTTGGGTCGTGAACGTTGGTACCAGTCTTACCGGCTGCGCATTGCCAAAGTTGAGCGGGACTATGGTTTTGAAAACAGTACCCGGACAAGTTGATGGAATTTTTTATAAAAAGGCTTTGCAATTCACCAACGATTTTTCTGGCTGTTGTTTGGCAAAAAATAAATGCTCTCTTTTTCAGGTAGCTGGTTTTCCATAGACATTTATCTGGAACAGCAACCCCGGCTCCGATCTCTGCGATTCCGATAATAAACATCAAATACACAATACATGAAAAAATCCGATCTCAGCATCAACCCCTCCTTCTACGACACCTACCTGCAAAAAGTAGCCGATACCGACCTTTTCCAGGCGTTACAGGAAAGTCTTGACCAACTCCGGGCACTTGATCTGGCTAAACTGGATGCCCTCGGCGACCGGGTGTATGCATCGGGCAAATGGACGGTAAGAGATGTCATTCAGCATCTGACTGACAGCGAGCGGGTCTTTGCGTACCGTGCGCTGCGTTTCGCCCGCCATGACCAGACAGCCCTGCCCGGCTTTGACCAGGATGTTTTTGCGGAATTTTCGGGTGCCAATACCCGCCCTTTGGAACAAGTGCTGCGGGAAGCCCGGCTGGTGCGGGAGAGTTCAATAGAACTTTTCAAGTCCTTCGACCGGACGGCTCTGACCAGGAGCGGGGTCATGTCAGGTACAGCATTGCCGGTTGCGGCAATCGGGTTTATTATCGTCGGGCATCAGCTGCACCATTTTGATATTTTTGAAAAGCGGTATTATCCTTTGTTGGCTGGCCAATGAGCCGTGAGCGGCAGACTACTCATGCTTTTTTGCACCGGAACTCCCGAAATCTCCGGACACTTTGGTAGTGTTTGTAAAATGCGGGGGAAATTTTCTGCCGCACTTCCATTGCGGTTAGTCCAGAGCCCGATCGTCATTTAACTGAACAATAAAACTAAAAAGCAACAGCAGGAACGATACCGACGCCAACCCCAGACCGACGCCCAGTTGATCGACCAGCAACCCCATGCCCACTGCAATAATGGCACCCCACATCGTACTCAATTGCGACTGCGCAGACAAGGCGACCGTAAGGATTTCTTCCTCTACATGGTCGGCAAAATGTCCGACTCCAATGGGTTTTCGGGCATTTTCATTTATGTAAATGAAGACAAAAACAGCGATAGCCAGTCCGGATAGCTGAAAATGAGAGGCCAGTCCGCTGCACAAACCGGCACCCAGGCCGATGATCATGGTCAGGTTCAACGGACTTTGCAGATTGGCAAAGTATGCGGCGATTCTTCCGGATTTCCGGGAGGCAAATGTGGTTGACAGGTAGATGAAGAAATAAACGATCCCGATAACCAGTGCTGACCTTTTTTGTTCCTCGAAAAACAGGAAGAAGGGAAGGCTCAAAGCGAAGGTCTGCAAGATGGGTTGTAGGTAATCTTTTATGGCCTTAAAATAACCACTATGCAAGCTCAAACTGTTGGCGATCAGCCAGATTTGCCGGTTTTTAAAAGCGGCCAGCGAGGTCTGCAACAAGGCTCGAAACTGACTGCTCAATTTCTTTTTTTGTAGTTGCTGCACCGGCCCGTCCAATGATTTTGGGTAAGAAGCGATTAAGAGAAAATCCAATAAATAAGGAAGAACAGCCGCCAGGAAAACCGACCGGAAATCACCGGCATAAAATACAATACCGGCGGCCAGGAGTGAGGAGACCGCCGAACCCATCTGAGACCACGAACGGGTGTGTCCATAGTAGGATACTTTTTGATCGGACCAACCATGATTTTTCAGATAGTCAAAAATCATGGCTTTGTGGGTACCCGTCCGGAATGCCTCGCCGACTGCGTAAAAAATCATGGCAGAGGTGAACAGCCAGAAGGAGGAAAAAGCATAAAAAGTGAGAAAGGAAATGATGTAAAAAAGAAAGGAAACCATCATGGTCCGTCGCCGTCCCAGCGCATCGGATAAAAAACCGGTGGGTATTTCCAATAAATTGGTCGATACTTCCCGCACAGCGTAGAGCATACCTATTTCGACATACGACAATCCCTTTTCGAGGAAAAATAAAACGAGGAATGGCTCAAAAAAACGAAGGTTTTTTAAGAAGCCATACAGGCAAAACTTGACGTATTGTCGATCTTTAACAAATCGTTGCTGGCGCATACTGACCGGGCACTTTTTGAATCAGTTTTATTTGCTATTGAGTTATTTGGAAAAATACGAGTGTGTAAAATACACTCTTTTTTTTTCTTAAAAATCAAATAACCCGTGCAACCTGACACCAGATATTCAGGAGAATGGGTAGACCTGCTTTTATATTGCCCGGTAAGATGA
>JBFIJS010000284.1:0-5779 GCA_041600595.1 Saprospiraceae bacterium
AAGGTGCCTCCTTTTCCGGGGCGGGCCCGGAATGAACCTTGGACCTACGGATTAATTCCGAAGTAAATTCGGGAGCGCTCAAACCAGCTGAGCATTGATCGAGCACAAAAAAAAAGCCCACCAGAGATTTTATATCTGATGGGCTTTAAAGTATGCGCCTCCTCAAGGACTTGAACCTTGGACCTACGGATTAACAGTCCGGCGCTCTAACCAGCTGAGCTAAGGAGGCTAATAATTTCCGAAAGAATCGGAACGAAAAAATGCTTTCGAGAGATTTGAACTGTTGTTCAAAGTTGTTCTTTTCAAAAGCGGTCGCAAATGTATAATTCTTTGTCAAAAAGAAACAACACTGTCTGAGAATTTTTTTGAAAAAAAATTAAAATTTTTCAAAAGCAAGCACCTTAACGGGGCGAGTGACAGAAGGATGCAGTTTGCACCAGAATAATGACCACTTTTTACCAGTTTTTTTCAAAAAATGGGGAAACCCCCGACCCGTTAATCCTTTAACTGGTGTCCGGCATCGTCAAAAAAGCTTTCGTAAGACCAGAAAATATTTTCAAAGATGCGGTGCTGGGTCAGCAGCCAGTCTTCCTGATTGACATCCGTGTAGTATCGTTCTACGATATCGGTGTACTTTTCTTTGGTTTTGGAGTCCGTTTTAAAAAAGGGATAAAAGCTGACGGTTTTCTCCTGGCCTTTGGTATCCTTCAAATAGATGGTGGAAAAAGGAATCGTGGCCCGGACGGAGTCTTTCTGCGCAAACCCTTGATCAAAACTTTCGGCCATTCGGTTTTCAAAATTTACCAAAAAACCCTCTACCCGGCCATTTTGTACGGCCCGGTTGATGGGAGGTACATTGTCGTAAAACGGTTTAACTTCGAAATCGTCCCCGTTTCTTTGCAATTTGAAAGATTTATTACGCTGTTTGGGGTATTCAATGCTGACGGATTCAATGTCTTCGGGCTGGTAGTCAAAAATGGTGCGGTCACGCCAATAGTCGCCGGTGATATCGAAACGGGTCCGCAGTTGTCCTTCCATTTGTGGAATTTCCACGGCCATCGGCTGCTCGGCATTTTCCATAATAAAAAAGGTGGCCCGGGCGTCGCTGGTGACACCACCTATATAATATGCTTTGAGCTGCTCACCACTTTTATTATACACTTCCACTTTAATGCCCCGGGCGGCAATATCTTTCACGATGTTGTCGAGGGCGGCCTGGGGTGGCACGTACTTGAGCGTAACGTCACTGACGACTTCCAGTACATTTTCCACGGCATTTTTGCTGGCCCGGTGTTTTCCGTTGACCATCCAGTGGTTGCCATTGCGGGTAAGTGTGGTCGTTTCACCGCTGCGTTTGGCAATAAATATTTTGTGGACCTCATTGATGTCTTCGACAGCAAATTTTCGGTCCCAGCCCAGGGTATTGGTGGTCTTTTTATCGTCGGGAGAAAACAGGTACCAGGCGGTCGCACTTCCCAACAGCAGAAAAATCAGGAGTAAGAGATAGTTTTTTTTCATGGCTTTTTTCTTTGGTCGTTCTGGTTGAAAGGATCGCCGGCCGGTAGCTTACAAGAACCAACCGGCCGGCTATCCTTTCAGCCAGCCAATTATTTAGTACAACAAATCGTAGTATTCATCCAGCATCCGTTGTACCGAAAAGCTATCCCGGGTACTTTGGATACTGGCCCGCATCATGGCTACCCATTTTTTGCGATCCTTATAATAGGTAGGCAATACTTCATTTTTCAATACGGCGTAGAGAGCTTTCAGGTCGTGGGCGGTTTGTACCTCAGGATCTTCGTGTTCAAACGCATCGCCAAATTGCCAGCCATTGACGCCATGGTCGCAGGCTTCGGGCCACCAGCCGTCGAGCACGCTGCAATTGAGCACACCGTTCATGGAGGCTTTCATGCCGGAAGTCCCGCTGGCCTCTTTGGGCCGAATGGGATTGTTCAGCCAAACATCGACACCACGAGTCATGGCAGCCCCTATTTCCATGTCGTAATTTTCGAGGAAAACGACCGATTTTGGGTATTTTTTGCTCATAGCCACGATTTCGGCCACCAGTTTTTTACCGTTGTCGTCCAGTGGGTGCGATTTACCGGAAAAGACGATCTGGATAGTTTGGTCTTTGAGCAACGGCCCGATGATACGGGGGTTGCTGAAAATGAGGCTGGCCCTTTTGTAAGCCACGGCCCGGCGGGCGAAACCGATAATCAGCTTTTTGGCATCGAGCTGAACGCCGGTTTTAGCTTTGACAAATTTGACAAAAGCCTTCTTATTTTTCAGATGGGGCTGCCAGAGGTCCTTGCCGGTAGCGGCCGCTTCCAGCATCGCCGGATCGACCCAGGTGCCGTGGTGTACCCCGTTGGTGATGGCCACGATTTCGGAACGGCCCTTCACGTGATCCCACATTTCGTTAGCCGTTTCGCCGTGCAGTTGGGCAACGGCATTGCTTTTACGGGAAAGTCGCAGTGCTCCGACGGTCATATTAAAGGGATCGCCGCCCAGTTTTTTTAGTTGGGAACGAGTGAGCAGCAGGTTGGCCCCCATGTAAAGGATCCGGTCGATGGGGTGGCTTTCGTTGCCCTGGATAACGGGGGTGTGGGTGGTGAAAACGATTTTCTTCTTGACCTTTTTTACGGCGGTTTCGAAGTCAGTTTTCTTTTTTTTCTTTCCGGTCACACCTTCTATTTCTTCCCGCAATAATTCGAACCCGGCAAACAGGGCGTGCCCTTCGTTGAAATGGTAGGTGTCGACTTTAATGCCAAGCTTGCGCAGTGCACGGACACCACCAATGCCCAGTACCATTTCCTGGGCGATCCGGTCTTCTCCAAACCATCCGTACAATTGTCCGGTGATCCAGGCGTCCTGGTTTTCGGGCAGATCCGTGTCGAGCAAATAGAGTGGGGCGTTGCCATGTGCCTCGGTTTTCCAAACCTTGCAGGTCACCTTCCGCCCTCTGATTTCGACGTCTACCGAAACGCCGGTATCTTCCAGGAAATCATATTCGTAATTGTGATAGGCGTCGTAAGGCTGGCCCTTGGCATCGATCACCTGGTCGCCATAACCCTGTTTCCACTTGATGCCGATCCCGACGATCGGGAAGCCGTGGTCTTTTGCACCTTTGAGGTAGTCGCCCGCCAGGATGCCGAGCCCGCCTGCATAAGTTTTGAAATCGGATTGAAGGCCGTATTCCATGCAGAAATAGGCTACGGAAGGAAGTTTTTTCTTTTTTGTCATTTCAATGAGAAAGTGAATGAATGATTGGATGAGTGAGCGGTTGAATAAGTCATTTGTTGCTTACTCTTTGGTGCATCACATAATTTTCTTTCACGGCCAGGGAGGCCAGTTGTTCATTTGTTTTGATAAAATGGCCCGTTCCGTCGTCGGTCAACACCTCAAAACTTTCGTCTGACACGGCTCCCGAAGCATCACGGGTATGTTTCCGCACAATCAGCTCCAGGGTTCGGCTGTCATCCAGGTCAGCGAGCCAGGCGTCCTGTTGCCAGCAAACATTTACATCGCAGCGGATGTAGGCCAGGTCCATAATTTTTGTGAGTTGTCCCGTTGTCTCCTCCCATTTAGCTAAAACGAGCTTAGCTACATCTTTTTGGTGGGACAACCTCAAGATGTAATGATCACTATTTTCGGTGCGGTAACAACCAAACACCTGTTGTCCATCGTCGGGCCTCAGGTTTTTTTCCAAATGTTCAAACGCTTCCGGTGGCAATGCCTTTCCCGTGTAGGGATAGTTCCCGGCGTCTGGCAGTGAGTCGCTGATCGCAAACAAATGCATTTTGACCACATTTATTTCCTCAAAATACTGGTTTACCGGAGGGGCCTGCATGGGTGCTTTGTCCTTATCTGCCGATTGGGGGGGAGGTGTCTGGCAGGCAATGGCGAAGCCGAGCAACAACAAACAACATAGATTTTTCATCTGCTTGGATTTAGGTCTTTTCGAAATGGAAATTAACAACTGGCAAATATCTGGTGGTCGGGGCGCAAAATTAAAATAATTAAAGACTTTACGGAAAGTGCCCGGCATTTGGCGTTCGGGCAGATTTTCCTGCATCTAAACAGTGTCCTTTTACGTATGAGAAAAGGGCCGGAAAACTGGATCATTTATTGAGATCCGGTTTGTCATAAATGTGTTTTGCGCTATTAATCAATATCCTATGAATTACACCCGAAAAAAATTCCCTGTTTGTACGCTCCGTTTTCGCCTGCGGCTGTTTTTATTTTTTCTTTTGCTTGCGCAAATAGAAATGTCGCTCGTTGCCCAGGCGCCGGTCAATTTGCGGCAGGCCGACCAGTTATACCAAATGCAGGGCTATCACGCCGCCGCCGTGCTGTACGAGCAGACCGACGAAGATCAATTGGCTTTGGAAAGGCTCGCCAACAGTTACCGCCTCAACCACGATACCGAAAACGCCGAGCCGCTGTACGCTAAATTGGTGGAACAGTCGGAACATCCTGCACACTTGCTGCACTACGCACAGATGTTGCACAGCAATGGCAAACTGGATTTGGCGAAAAAATACTACCTCCGGTACGATGCAGCCTTTCCCGGCGGCGGTGATCGCCGGGGAAAACGGATGGCCCTGGCCATTGATCAGTTCTCCGGTGCCGCAAACGCCGGGGTAGTGTTTGAGAATGCCGTGGCGCTGAATTCTGAAAAATCGGAATTCAGTCCGGTATTTTACGGCGATGGGCTTGTTTTTGTCTCGACCCGCAATGCTGCTGACTCGTCCGGACCGGCAACTGCCAGACGGGATAAGTGGACGGGCGACGAATATTCGGCTTTATACCGGGCTGATTTCCAATCCGATGGGTCAATTAGCACACCCGTCGCATTTGCCACCGGGCTCAACACAAAGTTTCATGAAGGCCCCCTGGCATTCACCAACAATGGCAGCGGATTATTGTACACCCGCAACGTCGGCCCAACCAAAAAATCGGCCGGGGGAGAAAGTTTTTTGAAAATAGCGACAGCCGTCAACATGGGCAACCGATGGCTCCGGGACGACCTCCTCGATCTGGGCGGGGAGGACTGCAACGATGTGCACCCCGCCGTTTCGCCCAATGGAGAGCAGCTTTTTTTTGCATCCGACCGCCCGGGAGGTTACGGGGGGATGGATTTATATGTAACAACTTTTTCCAACGGGCATTGGGGGCACCCGGTCAATATGGGGCCCACTATCAATACGGCGGGCAATGAAGTGTTCCCGTTCTTTTATGATGATGGCACTTTGTACTTTGCCTCTGACGGGTGGGGTGGCTTCGGCGGACTGGACATTTTTTACGCCCAGCCGGATTTGTACGGGGACTGGGAACAAGCCGCCAATCTGGGCCTGCCTTTCAATTCTCCGAAGGATGATTTCGGCTATATCCTGAACCTGACGGGTACGGAGGGCTATCTTTCTTCCGCCAGAGCGGGCGGCCTGGGCAAAGACGACCTCTATCATTTTATTTTACCAAAACCACAATCGAATAAGCTGAATCATTTCCCCAATACTTCACTGTGCGTGGTGGATGAGTCCGACGGGCAGCCGGTCGGTGGGGCCGTGGTTGCTGTTTTTTCTAAAAATGAAACGGGCGAATACCTGGGCTACGATAAAGGGGAAATGGTAAAATGGATAGCAGACAGCCATGGTCAGTTCGTGAAGGAAACGCTTTTTACCGACCCTTTCGGGCCGGCGGAACCACTCAACGGAGCATTAAAAACGGCGCCGGACGGACGGTTGAACATCTATTTATCGGATACGACGGCGTATCT
>JBFIJS010000285.1:0-5775 GCA_041600595.1 Saprospiraceae bacterium
AATCATCGGTGCCGTTGCCGCTCAATTCGTTGAGTAAAAATCCATTGGCCGGACGGGTACAAGCAGTTTCCGACGAAACGCCGTAATTATCACCATCGGCATCGATTTACCACGTTTGTCCGGGGAATTCATCGGCATCGGTGTCGTCGCAATCATCGGTTCCGTTGCCGCTCAATTCTGACAGTAGAAATCCATTGGCTGGACGGGTACAAGCCATTTGGCTGCTCACTCCGTAATTATCCCCATCGGCATCGATGTACCAGGTCTGCCCGGGAAATTCATCGGCGTCGGTATCGTCGCAATCGTCGGTGCCGTTGCCGCTCAATTCTGATAGTAAAAATCCATTTGCTGGTCGTATGCAGGCGGTGGTTGAAGAAACGCCGTAATTGTCGCCATCGGCATCGATGTACCACGTCTGCCCGGGGAATTCATCGGCGTCGGTATCGTCACAATCAGTATTGTCAAGTACCCAGCCTGGCGGTGGGGCGCATTGGACGATAGATTGGGCAGGGTTACCATAAAGGTCGCCATCTGCGTCAGCATACCAGGTTTGGCCAGGATATTTGTCAGGGTCGGCATCGTCGCAGTCATCGGTTCCTGTTCCCATTATTTCGGGCAAAACAAAACCGTTTGCGGGCCGATCACATTGGACTACAGATGAACCTCCGTAATTATCACCATCGGCATCGATATACCAAATTTGCCCTGGGAATTCCAGGAGATCGTAATCGTCACAATCGTCAGTACCCGTACCCATCAATTCAGAAAGGACAAATCCATTAGCAGGTCGTTCGCATTGCACTATGGATGCACCTCCATAATTATCCCCGTCGGCATCGATGAACCACGTCTGCCCGGGGAACTCATCGGCGTCGGTGTCGTCGCAATCGTCGGTGCCGGTTATTTCCGACAGGAGAAAACCATTGGTTGGTCTTTCACAATTTGTAGTTGATGGTCCACTGAAGCCATCGCCATCGGCATCAATGTACCATGTTTGCCCGGGGAATTCATCGGCGTCGGTATCATCGCAGTCGGTATTGTCGCTGATGAACCCGGTTGGCTGGTTGCAGTCGGAGGTGGTACTATTGGGATCCCCGTAGCCATCGCCATCGGTGTCGGCATACCAGGTGGCAGGTGTACAGGGGGCGTATTTCATGAGTTCCGTGGCATTGGTACCATTGTTCCCGCTAAAAAAAAGGTAATTATTGGAAACAGTCAGGTTAATAGGGAAAAGGTGGCCGTTTCCGGGATTGGTGTCGTGTACCAAATGTGTTTCGGTCTCGGTACCGTCGCTGACCCACAGCTCCGAACCGTTGACATTATCGTATCCATTGAAATAGAGGGAATCTTCAAAAACAGTGAGATAATAAGCCTGGCCCGAACAACCACCACCACAAATATCTTTAACCATCACCGTTCCGGCTTCGGTGCCGTCACTTTTCCACAGTTCGTAACCATTGGAGCCATTAGTGGCGCTGAAATACAGGGTTCCGTTGTAGTTGGTAAGGTACTGCGGATAGGAGTCGTATGGATAATAGGTGCGATAACGCCAGGAGCCACTCCAGTATCCACCAGGATAAATATCTTTGACCATGACCCCTCCGGATGATGACCCATCTGTTTTCCAAAGTTCGTAGTTGCCATTGGAGGAGTTGGAGGCCCGAAAAAACAGGGTTCCGTTGACAGCACAAAAATTAGAGGGGGACGAACTGCTGCTGCCTGGCAGGAGGTCTTGTACCAGTACTGTTCCCGCAGTTGTTCCGTCACTTTGCCAAAGCTCATAGCCTTGTCCTGAGAGATAAGCAGAAAAATAAATTTTTCCAGCAAAGAGTGTCAGGTATTGCGGATTGATGCAGTCACCGCCAACCAGTTCCGTACCCGAATCCGTTCCATCACTTTTCCAGAGTTTGTTCCCGTTGGTGCCATCATTGGCAGAAAAATACAACAGGCCGTTGTAAACCAACAGGTGAGATGGCGAGGAAGAGTTAGTGCCTGGGAAGATGTCCTTGACCATTACGGTTCCGGCTTCCGTTCCATCGCTTTTCCACAGCTCGAATCCATTGGTGCCGTCACTTGCGCTGAAATAGACCGATCCATTGTAGTTGACCAGATAAGTAGGGCTACTGCTTCCATTACCAGTGAGTATATCTTTGACCAGTATCGTTCCACTTTCGGTACCGTCACTTTTCCACAGTTCGGTGCCATGTTCGCAACCGTCGTCAGCAGAGAAATAAAGGGTACCGTTGACATCGACGAGATAATTAGGGTTGGAAAAGCCTCCACTATTTCCATTGATGAAAAAATCTTTGACGATTACCGTGCCGGCCTCCGTGCCGTCACTTTTGTAGAGTTCCTGGTCACCACAGGTACTGGTTGCCTGAAAAAACAGGGTATTGCCGACGACAGCCAGATAATGGATACCCGCATTACTGCTGCCGGTATTGATGTCTTTGACCATGACGGTTCCTGCTTCGGTACCGTCGCTTTTCCAAAGCTCATAGCCGTTGATTCCGTCGTTTGCCTCGAAGAGCAAGGTGCCGTTGAGGTTGACCAGGTCCTGGGGGAAAGAGGAGCCGGAGCCGGCGACTACGTCCCTGACCATGACGGTTCCCGCTTCGGTGCCGTCGCTTTTCCAAAGTTCATAGCCGTTGGGTCCATCATACGCCCGGAAAAAAAGGGTACCGTTTACGTTGGTCAAAAAAGCCGGATTGGAGGAGGCGGTTCCCGGATAGATGTCCTTGACCCGAACCGTTCCGCCGTTGGTGCCGTCACTCTTCCACAGCTCATAGTCACCACTGTTATCCCTGGCCCGGAAAAAAAGTGTGCCATTGACATTGGTCAGATAGTTGATGCTGGACGAATTACTGCCAGGGAATATATCTTTTACCACGACTGTCCCGGCCCCGGTTCCATCACTTTTCCAAAGTTCGCGGCCATTGACGGGGTCATAAGCCTCGAAGAACAAGGTGCCATTGACATTGGTCATGTACTGGGGGGAGGATGAGGCACCACCCGGATAAATGTCTTTAACCATCACCGTTCCCCCGGGTGTACCATCACTTTTCCAAAGTTCGTAGCCATTGGCATCGAAAGCCTCGAAGAACAAGGTTCCGTTGACATCGATGAAATCCTGTGGGTTTGAATTGCCAGTGCCGTTTATATCTTTTAGGAGGACGGTCCCTGTTTCCGTACCATCGCTTTTCCACAATTCATTCCCATTAGTGCCATCATTGGCCTGGAAAAACAACATGCCATTACTAACCGTGATAAGATTGGGCGAAGAGCTGCCGCCCCCGGCATAAATGTCTTTGACGATCACCGTGCCGGTCTCCGTGCCGTCACTTTTCCAGAGTTCATAACCGTTTGTCCCATCAAATGCCCGGAAATAGACGACACCATTCAAATTGGTTAGCTGGTCGATGCCGGATGAGGTTGTTCCCGGATAAATGTCTTTGACCATCATGGTGCCGGCTTCCGTTCCGTCACTTTTCCAAAGTTCGAATCCATGGATGCCATCATTACCAACGAAGAAGACCGTGCCATTGACATCGGTTATTTGGGTGGGTTGAAGTCCACCATCCTGTCCGAGATTGATGTCTTTGACCAACTGTGGCTGGCCAAACCCCATCGCAGAAATGCAGAGCAGAAAAAGAAGAGCAAGTAACGTCCCTTTTCCTTCCCAAAAGAAGGAGCAGAAGCCTTTGCCTGAGGAAGACTTAGAGTGCGTTTCAGTTGAAATTTGTATTTGAGGCAAATAAACAGATGACAGGTAGAAGTTTGGTTGCTTCATAAAAAAGTTGGTGTTGAAAGTTAAAGAATCGGTTGAGGGCCTGTTCGAAATGATTAAAAAAAAAATGTTTCCTGCCGTGCAACAGAGGACAGCAGGAAGTTTTTTATGCTTTTGTACCGGTTTAAATTATTTTGCCAGGTAGTTTCAGATTTAGAAATAAGCAGGGTGCTGACAATTTCAAACCAGGATCGGGAAAAATTTTTTGTTGCGCCGTGAAATGTTTGTGAAACCTTTAACAAGAGGCCTGACAGCTATTGGAAAGCTGTGTGAAATCTGAGAGAGTTCTAAGAGAGCCGAGATAAATGTGTTTGAGTAATGTAAAAAGGCTAAGGTCCGATATGCTGGTAAAACGATCAGCGACATATTCCATAACTGACCGTTTTTTTTCATAGTGCCCGAAAAAAACTTCATTACAGAATTATAAATTTTTCCAAAAATCCTTTCCGACGCTGCTTGCTCACGCTCAGTTCCTCCCCATTGGTCAGGATAACATGACCGTTATTTTCTCTGACGAATTTTACAACATGATGTAAATTAACAATATGTGAATGGTGAATCCGGTGAAATTGATCGGGCAGCAGTTTATCCAGTTCACCGAGTTTTTTTGCCAGCGTGATCCGCCTTTTGTCGGATAAAACAAGATGGGTGTAGCTACCTTCTGCCAACAGGCAAATAATTTCTGCTGCGCTGTGAAAGATCAACCCGTTGGAGGTAGGGATACCGATGATTGGTCGGTTCATGTCGAATGAAGTATTGTGTTTATTTGTTTGGGGCTTTTTGGGTTTATATTGATTTTTTGGGGCTGCCTTCAATTCAACTTTCAGCTAAAATTAATAAGGATCCTACGAACCCGCAAGGACAATATTTGAAGGTTGCCAGAAATTGTTTAGCTCAAAAAAAAGAATTTTTATTTTTTAAATAACTGGTTATCTGATGTTTATGATAGTAAGTTTGCCACAAAAAAATGTTAGGATCAGCGGTGGTAATCCATATGCACGGCAAAAAGCCTCAGACCTGTTTGAATGGTGCCGGCAGATCGACCATGACTGTGGTCCCGTTGCCTTGCCGGGAGTCGATGTGAAATTCCCCCTGCAGTGCCTGTATGCGGGCTTTAATATTTTTGAGGCCCATCCCTGTGCTTCGTTCCAGGGGATCAAACCCGCTGCCGTTATCCTCTACGGTAATATTCAACGCCCCGGGCAACCGGGTGAGTTGAATATTGGCTTCCGTGGCCCGGGAGTGCTTCAGGATATTGCCTGCGAGTTCTTGCACGATGCGGTATATCGTTATTTCTACCGATGGGTCAATGCGGTCAACCATGCCGCTGGTAAAGATGTTCATCCGAATTTTCTGGCCGGCAGAAATGGTTCTGGCCAGTTCCTGTAGTGCCGGCACCAGGCCGAAATTGGTGAGGACGCCAGAGACCATATTATGGGCAATGCGCCGTACTTCGTGGCAGGCTTCGTCGATTGTTTCGTTGGCCTTTACCAATGGTTCGAGGTTTTTTCCGGCAGTTTCCAGGTAGTTTTCGAAGCTCCATTTTACGGTTGTCAGCAAGTTGCCCAGCCGGTCGTGGAGGTCACGGGCGATGCGGAGCCGCTCGTTTTCCTGTCCTTCGAGCATGGCGTTGATGGCGGTAAGCTCCTGTGTTTTCAGGAGTTCTTCGATTTGTTGTCGGTGGATTTTTTCCTGTTGTTGGGCAATGGTTCGGGCTGCCTGCTGTTTTTGCCGGAAATATATAAATATGAACAGGGCCATCATGACCGCAGTCAAAGACAGCCCAATAAAGATATTCTTCTGAAAAATAGCACGAGTTCTCAACAGGGATTCGTTGGTCAATTTTCTTTTGGTTTTTTCGGTTTCGTATTGGATTTCCATTTCATCAATGCTTTTGATTCGGTTTTCATTGAAGAGGTGGCGTTCCATCAAAAAGGACCGTTCCTTATACTGAATTGCCATATCCCATGCTCCGATCAGTTCAAAGC
>JBFIJS010000286.1:0-5775 GCA_041600595.1 Saprospiraceae bacterium
AATGATGCTGTCGAAGCTGCCAAATTTGCCCGTTTATTGCATCACCAAAACGAGTTGCGCAAGGAACATGATTTTCACATCCTGCGGGAAGCCAGGAAAAAAGTAGAAGAAATGCCCGGCTTTGCCGACCGCAAGAGCATTCTTTTGTTTGACGAAAAATGGCACAAAGGCGTTGTTGGGATCGCCGCAGCCAGAATGGTGGAGCATTACCACCGGCCAACCATCCTGCTGACCCGGTCGAACGGTATGGCTACCGGATCGGCCAGGTCGGTAGCGGGGTTTCCCATTTACAATGCCGTTCGGGCTTGTGGCGATCTGCTCACCAATTTTGGTGGTCACGACCACGCAGCCGGCATGACCCTTCCGCTGGAAAACGTTCCGGCCTTTCAGGAGCGTTTTGAGAAAATAGTGGCCGAAAAGATCACGGATGACCAGTTGCTGCCGGAGGTAAAAATTTCGGCGGTTTTGGCTTTGCAGGATATTGATTTTAAGTTTTGGAATATATTAAAACAGTTCGCCCCGTTTGGTCCCGGTAACCGCAGCCCCGTGTTTGCCTCCAAAAATGTAGTGGATTCCGGCCATTCCCGGCTGTTGAAAGGCGACCATGTGCGGGTTGTCGTGAAGCAGGACGGTTCCGTGCCGGTGCCGGGGATCGCCTTTGGCATGGGGGAACATTTTTCTAAAATAAAATCGAAAGCCCCGTTCCACATCGCCTATAAAATCGAGGAGGAAAACTGGCAGGGAGAACGGACCCTGCGGCTCGTGATACGGGATGTGAAGTTTTAGGAGGGTTTTTTCTAAAAAAACCAGATCGACAGGCAGGCAACCTACTCCTGTCAGCAACCAGACTGTCTCATCCGAACCCTGGTGCGTCCGTGGAAAAAATAACGTCTCACCTCCGGGGCGTTATCCCGTTTCCCAAAATTTAAACGTTCTTTGCTCTCCTGTTTCATTGCCTGTCATTGTCAGCTAAACATGAACCGAGAATTTCTCATCAATGCCATTTTCCTCGTTTTGATGAACCTGCTCATCAAGCCTTTCTATGTCTTTGGCATCGAACGGGTGATCCAGGATCGGGTAGGGGCGGAGACATACGGACTGTATGCGACGCTGTTCAGTTTTGCCTTTTTGCTGTTCATGGTCAATGATTTCGGCATCCACTATTTCAACAACCGGACGATCGCCCAACACCCGCAGTTGGTCGGGAAATATTTTCCCCAGATATTTCTGTTAAAAATCTGGTTGTCAGTTTTTTACATCGGGCTGGTGTTTGTGGCAGCATTGGTGAGAGGGTTTGAATTCAGCGTGTTTTACCTGCTGTTTTTTGTGGCACTCAACCATGCCTTGATCTCGATGGTCGCTTATTTCCGATCCAATATTTCCGGCCTGGGCAGGTATCGGGAGGACAGTGTCGTTTCCACCCTCGACAAGATATTTTTAATCGGCCTCTGCGCCATTCTGCTGTGGGCCAATCCATTTGCCGAGGGCGAAAAATTCGATATAAAATGGTTTGTGCACGCCCAGAACATCGCCTGGGGACTGACGGCGGGTATTGCTTTTTTTCTCATTTACCGGCAGGTGCCGATCCGAATAAAGTGGCGGGCCAATCTCCCTTTTCTGCTGGTTATTCTAAAAAAATCTTTTCCTTTTGCGCTGGCCGTTTTTTTGATGACGGCCTACACCCGGCTCGATATCGTTATTCTGGAGTGGCTGATACCCGATGGCCGCTTTCACGCCGGGGTCTATGCGGCTTCCTACCGGTTGCTCGATGCCTTCAATATGGTCGGGTACCTGTTTGCGGGACTGCTCCTGCCGATGTTCTCCAGGCTGTTGAGTACCCCGGGCAGCCGGGCAGAAATACCCCCTTTGCTGCGGCTCAGCCTGCAACTGGTCTGGGCGGGTACGGTGACACTGGCCGTGAGCTGTTTTTTCTTTCAGCAGGAGATCATGGCATTAATGTACCCGCTGTCGGTCAATGCGGGCAATGTTGGTTATTACGGCGAAACGATGGGTTATCTCATCCTGACCCTGATTCCGTTCAGCGGGGTTTTTATTTATAGCACCTTGCTGACGGCCAACGACAGTTTAAAAAAGATGAACCGCCTGTTTCTCATTGGGATTTTGGTAAATGTCGGCCTGAACCTGTTGCTCATTCCTTCCCTTGCGGCCACGGGAGCTGCCATAGCTGCGTTTGCCACCCAGGCTTTTGTCCTGCTGGCCATGATGTGGCTGGCCCGGCAGGAGTTGCAACTGCCGTTTACACTGCGGCAAACCGGTAAAATTGCCGGCTTTTTTGTGCTGACGATTTTCGCCTGCCGGCAAATCAGCCAGTGGCCCGCCGACCTGGACTGGGAGCTGAAATTTGTACTTTGCATGGCGACGGGGGCCAGTCTGGCGTTTCTGTTTCGTCTGATCCGGCTTAAAATGCTGATAGATCTGGTGAAAAAGAAAGAGGGCCTTGCCTAAGTTGGGAAACTCTTTACTTTTGCCGCCGAATTCGAAAAGCCGGGTGGTTGGGTGCTTTACCGGGCACGCAACCTCCTGACCATCCAATTATCCAATTTTTATGGAGCATAAAGACAACCTGCTTGGCGTCGTTGAAACGATTTTTAAGTGGAAAAAATACATTCTGTACACCTGTCTGGCTACGGCCGTCGGTGCCATCATCACGGTGCTGGTCCTGCCGGTTTATTACAAATCCACCACCACCTTTTACGCTGCCAGCCCGGATTTGGCAACACCGGAGGCGATTTTTGGCAACTCCAGTACGGCACCTGATTATTACGGAACCGGCAACGATACGGAGCGGATCGTGACCATTGCGGAATCGGGCGAGCTGATCAGCTACATGGTTGAAAAATTCAACCTCTACGAACGTTATGACATTGACCCGGAGCACCCGTTGGGACCTTATTCGGTGCGTTTGAAATTCAACAAACACTACGAAGTGGTAAAGACCAAATACGATGCAGTCGAGTTGTCGATGGAAGACCAGGACAAGGAAATGGCTGCCGAAATGGCCAATGCCGCCCGTGACTTCATTGCCGCAACGGCCCAGCGGCTCGTCAAAGAAAGCCAGTCGCAACTTCTCAATATTTACCAAAGCAACCTTTCCACCAAGCAGTCGCAACTGGATACCCTCAACCAGCAATTGCAGTCCGTTCGGAAACAGTACGGCGTTTACAACACCATCGCACAGAGTGAAAGTTTATCGGAGTTGCTGGCCAAGGCGGAGTCGAAACTTTACAACTCCCAGGCAAAGCTGGAAGCTTATCAGAATGTGGCCAGCCGGAGAGACTCTGTCCGCAATTTGCAGGCGGCCATCAAGGGCTACGAAAACGAAATTCTCAAACTGAACGAACGGCTGGACATCTTCAACCAGGGGATGGCCAAAGTCGAGGTCATGTACCGCATCCAGGAACAAACCAGCGAGATTTTGGCGGAAGACCAGGAACGGTACAAGCAGATCAAGGCCGCCTACGACACCGACTTCCCGACGGTGATGCTGCTGGAAGCGGCCCAGGTCCCCGTCATCAAATCCCGGCCCAAGCGCTCCCTGATCGTTGTGGCCTCCGTGCTGGTTGCTTTTGTTTTCAGCGTCATCGGCGTGCTGATTTTCGATACTTACAAAGATGTTGACTGGAAAAAAGTGCTGGATATATAATCGTAGAAATTGAGCCAAAAAAGCTGCCCATGTGGAGTTGTCGCCGGTAATGGCTGCGACGAGACACCTGACATAAGCAACCAATGATTCATACCGAACAACAAACAAAATACCTTCTCACGGCTTTTTGTGCCCTCACGGTCATCAGCCTGATCGTTGGCATTGCGGGTTATTGGTATTTTTTGGCGGCGGTGCCGGCAGCGTTGTTGTTTGCTTACATTGCGGTAGTCGATTTCAAAAAAATATTTTTCCTGCTGTTTGCCTTTTTGCCGCTGACCGTCGAAGTCTGGCTGCCCAACGGCACGGTAACCGATGTGCCGACCGAGCCGATGCAGGTCCTGTTGATGGGGATTTACTTCTTATATGTGTTGAAAAATGGCCGGGTGATGTCGCCGGGCTTTATCAAACACCCCATCACCCTGTTGCTGCTGCTGCACTTATGCTGGATGTTTTTAACGGTACTGACCTCGGAGACGTTTGTCATTTCGTTCAAATTTTTTCTGGCAAAAATATGGTACGTCACTACCTTTTTCTTTCTGGCGGGCACACTGATGCGTACCGAAAAAGACCTGCGGATTTTGATCTGGTGTGTGCTGTTGCCCCTGTGCCTGACGATTTTTTATGTCATGATGAAACATGCGAGCGTCGGGTTCAGTTTTGCCGAGGTCAATTCGGCCATGGCGCCGTTCTACAGGAATAAAGTAGCCTATGCCTGCACCCTCACGGTCTTTCTGCCTTTCGTATATTTTGCCCGAAAATGGTATCCCCGGTGGTCAAAAAAATGGACTTTCTTATCGGCTGCGGCTCTTCTCATTCTGATCGGCATTCAGTTCTCTTACACCCGGGCCGCCTACATTACCCTGGTGATGGCGATTGGTGCCTACTGGGTGGTCAAATTCCGGTTGATGAAGTGGGTGCTGGGGGCAGCCACCCTGTTGATGGTGCTGTTCCTGATGAATGTCGTGGAGGATAACAATTACCTCGATAGTCGCCCGGTGTATGATAAAACCATCACACACGACGACTTCGACGACCTGCTCAGTGCAACGACCAAGGGACAGGACGTATCGACCATGGAGCGGGTCTATCGTTGGGTAGCGGGCGGTCACATGGTCGCGGACAAGCCGTTTTTAGGGTTCGGGCCCGGTACATTTACCAAATATTACAAGGGATACACCCTGTTCGCTTTTACCACCTATGTGAGCGACAATAAAGAACTGTCCGGCATTCATTGTTACTATCTGATGACAGCCGTGGAACAAGGTGTGCTGGGGGTGCTGCTGTTTTTGGCGCTGATTTACGTCGTATTGTTGAAAGGGGAGCAGGTTTACCACCAAACTGCTTCGGATGGCCGCCGCCGGATCGTGATGATGGCTATTCTTACGTCCGTAGTGGTGGATGGCCTGCTGCTGATGAACGATCTGGTGGAGACGGATAAAGTAGGCTCTTTTTTCTTTTTATGCATGGCGCTGATCGTGAATGTGGATTTACAGAATAAACGGCAGGCTCCACCTGCTGCGTAACCCTTCGCCCTCTTCTTGTTACATTTGAAAAAATTTTTCAGAACCTCATCTGTCTTATGAAACTGTCCAGCCGAACCATTACTCTCCTCATCAGCCTGTTGATCATCGTATCACTGGTCTATTTTTTTACAGATATTGTTGCCTACGTGTGTATAGCCTGGGTGCTTTCCATGGTCGGCCAGCCGCTGGTCCGGTTCTTTCAAAACAAGGTAAAAATCTGGAAATTCCGGGTGGGTCCCAATATGGCGGCCGTCCTGACGCTGCTCACTTTTTTCTTGATCATATTTCTGCTCATCCGCTTGTTTGTGCCCCCTATTGTTCAGCAGGTCAACAACCTGGCGGGGGTGGATTATGCCCAGATCGCAACTGCGCTGCAAGAGCCGTTGGGCCATTTACAACAGTCTTTGACTAAATATGGCCTGGTCAAAGAAGGCGTCACACTGGAAGAGCAATTGCAGGAGAACCTGTCGGAATACCTGGAACCGGCATTTATCGGGCAATACTTCGGCCAGACTGTCTCTGCCCTGAGCAACATTCTGGTCGGGCTGGTATCGGTCGTTTTCATCACTTTTTTCTTTCTCAAAGAAC
>JBFIJS010000287.1:0-5751 GCA_041600595.1 Saprospiraceae bacterium
ATCGCAGGTACTTTTCTGGTGACTTTATTTTCCAAAGAGAGCAACACCTTTAGAGGTAGCAGGCTGACGTCTGTCGCCAACCTGCCGCTGAGCCTCATCAACGGCTTCTCGGACATCGTGTCGTATGTCCGGTTGTTTGCCGTCGGCATGGCTACGGCTACGGTGGCGGCCAGTTTTAACGATATGATTTTGCCAGCCGGGGCAAACCTGTCGTTTTTAGGATTGCTCGTGGCGGCGGTGGCTTTGCTGCTGGGGCACGGGCTGAACATCGTTCTTGCCCTGATGGCAGTGATGGTGCATGGTATCCGCTTAAATATGCTGGAGTTTGCCGGGCATCTTGGCGTACAGTTTTCGGGGCGGGCGTACCGGCCATTTAAATTGAACAATGGAGCTGATTCTGACAGGCTTCGGAACCCTGCCGGGGTTGAGACGGCTGGAGGGAGTTGAGATAGTTGAGATAGTTGAGGTGGTTGAGGTGGGTTGAGTACCACCTCAACCACCTCAACTATCTCAACTATCTCAACTATCTCAACTCCCTCAACTTTGCTCAACCTAATAAAAAATAATCGAAAATTATAAAAACAACAACCATGATACTTCCTGCAATATTCGCAACCATCGTAAACGGCCTGGGCGATATGGGCATGTCCCTCAGCATTGCTTCCATCGGCTCGGCCATTGGCACAGGCATCGCTGGTATGGCAGCCATTGGCGCCTGGAAAAAAATGATTATCAGCGGCCAAAAGGCAGCTACCGCTTTGCTCATCTTTGTCGGTGCACCCTTGTCGCAAGTCATTTACGGGATGATTTTGAAAAATGCCATCGCCGATGCCAATCTTGACCCGGATTCCTACCTTTGGCAGATGATGATTGGACTGGCAGCGGGGGCGGCCATGGCAGGCTCGGCCATCTTTCAGGGCAAAGCGGGGGCGAGGGCCTGCGACGCCATCGCCTCGGGTGCCAACGATACTGCAAAATACATCATGATTATCGGCATCGTGGAGACGGTGGCTTTGTTCGTGATGATATTTACCATGACGGGGCTGCCGAGGGGGTGAGGGCGTTTCCAGAGTAGTTGTATGTTTACCATCAATGTTTTTAGAAAAAGAAACCAATGCTGTTTTTTAGAAAAAGTATAGTAGCCGCCACAGGCCTTTTTCTGTGCCTGTTCCTCATCGTTCATCTCTCGGCGAATTGCATTCTCCTGCTGCCGGAAGAAATGGCACGAGGGATTTACAACACCTACTCAACCTCCCTGCGGGAAAACCCACTCATCAAGATCATCGCCTACCTGCTTTATTTGTCCATCATCTTACACGTCGTTTACGCACTGTTGGTGACGCTTCGCAATAAGAAAGCAAAGCCAACAAAATACGCCAGGAACCTGACCGAGGAAAACAGTACCTGGACATCCCAGAACATGGGGCTAATCGGAGTGGCCATCTTCGTTTTCATCGTCGTGCATTTGGCCAATTTTTGGGCAAGAATAAAGCTCGGCATGGGCGAGGGGGTTGGCACGGACGAGTTGGGCAATGTCGATGTTTACGCAGTGACGAGCAGCCTGTTCCACAATATTTATTACGTGCTTTTTTACTCCCTGCTGATGATTCCCCTGGGGTTGCACCTGCACCACGGCTTGAAAAGTGCTTTCAAAACGCTTGGGTTTTACCATCGGAAAGGACTGAAGGTAGTAGCTAAAATTTCCCTGTTGTATGCGGCGGTGATGTCCATTGGTTTTGGAGTTATCCCGCTCGTTGTTTATTTTAAATAAATACAGACATGACGCTGAATGCAAAAATCCCCGCCGGAAGGCTCGAAGATAAATGGCGCAATTATCAGGTGCAGAGCAAGCTCATCAATCCCGCCAACAAAAAAAAGCTGCAGATCATTGTCGTAGGCTCCGGACTTGCTGGGGCGGGGGCAGCAGCCACTCTGGCTGAGTTGGGCTATGATGTTCACTGCTTGTGTTATCAGGACTCGGCCCGGCGGGCGCATTCCGTGGCGGCACAAGGCGGTATCAATGCGGCCAAAAACTACCAACACGACGGCGATAGCATCTGGCGGATGTTTTACGACACCCTGAAAGGCGGTGATTTCCGCTCACGGGAAGCCAACACCTATCGGCTGGCCGAACTTTCCGCCCCGCTAATTGACCACTTCACCCAACAGGGCGTGCCGTTCGCCAGAGAGTATGGCGGCGTGCTGGTCAACCGCAGTTTCGGCGGCGTGCAGGTGCAACGGACTTTTTATGCCAGGGGGCAAACTGGGCAGCAACTTTTGCTGGCAGCCTATTCGCAATTGTATAAAATGGTGCGGGCCAAAAAAGTGACTATGCACGTGCGTTCGGAAATGCTCGACCTTGTGTTAGTGGATGGAAAAGCCAAGGGCATCATCGTACGGGACTTGGTGAGTGGTAAGTTGAAACGCTTTGCCGCCGATGCAGTGGTCCTGGCCACGGGGGGCTATTCCCGGGTGTTCCGCCTGTCCACCCTGGCTATTGGCTGTAACGGTAGCGCCATTTGGAAGGCACATAAAAAAGGAGCATTTTTCGCAGCTCCGAGTTTTACCCAAATCCACCCCACGGCGCTGCCCCAATCGAGCGATGCGCAATCGAAACTCACGCTAATGTCGGAGTCTTTGCGGAACGACGGTCGTATCTGGGTGCCCAAACAAAAAAACGACCCCCGCAAAGCAAATGATATCCCCGAAGCGGAGCGGGATTATTATTTGGAAAGAAGGTATCCCAGCTTTGGTAACCTCGCCCCGCGGGACATTGCCTCCCGGGCCGCCAAAGAACGCATCGATGCGGGCTACGGGGTCGGTCGTTTGAAAAATGCCGTTTACCTGGATTTCAAACACGCCATCGAGCGCTTCGGCCTGGAGACTATCAAAGATCGTTACGGGAACTTGTTTGCCATGTATAAAAAAATAACCGGAGTGGACGCCTACCACGAGCCCATGCAGATTTCACCGGCGGCCCATTTTTCCATGGGCGGCCTGTGGGTGGATTATGAACTCATGACGACCATCCCCGGCCTGTACGCTGTGGGGGAATGCAATTTCTCCGACCACGGGGCAAATCGCCTTGGGGCAAATTCACTACTCCAAGCCAGTGTGGATGGCTATTTTATTCTCCCCAACACCATCAACAATTACCTGGCCGCTGCACTGAAAGAGAAGGCCGTGACTACGGAACACCCCGCATTTGCGGTAGCGGAAAAAGAGGTCTCAGCGCACATCGACCGCATCCTGGCAGTAAATGGCACCAAGACGGTGGACGACTTCCACCGGGCGCTCGGCAAGGTGATGTGGCAGGAGTGCGCCATGAGCCGCAATGAAGCCGGTCTGAAAAAAGCCCTTCGGGAAATCGAGGACATCAAGCAAGAGTTTTGGCAGGAGGTGAAAGTGACCGGGCGGGCCGACGAACTGAACACTGAATTGGAAAAAGCGCTCCGCCTGGCCGACTTCATTGAACTGGCCAACCTGATGTGTACCGATGCTTTGCAACGGGAAGAATCCTGCGGGGCACATTTCCGGGAAGAATACCAGACTGAGGATGGCGAAGCCGTTCGGGTAGATGATAAGTTTGCCTATGTATCCGCCTGGGAATATACCGACAACGGCTTCCAGCTGCATCGGGAGAAACTCAGCTTTGAATTTGTCCAGCCAACTGTGCGAAGCTATAAATAGTTGAGATGGTTGAGATAGTTGAGACTCAACCACCTCAACCATCTCAACCATCTCAACCCTTAAAAAATGAAAGTCATTTTCCGAATCTGGAGACAGGAGTCGCCGCAAGACAAAGGCGGGTTCAAAGAGTACGAAGTAAATGATCTCACCGAGGACATGTCCTTTCTCGAAGCCCTCGACCACCTGAACGAACAGCTCGTGCTGCGGGACGAAAAAGTCATCGCCTTTGAGTACGACTGCCGGGAAGGCATTTGTGGGCAGTGCGGGGTGTTTATCAACGGCCGGGCACATGGGCCACATGACCACATGACTACCTGCCAATTGCACCTGCGTAGTTTCCAAAACGGCGAAACCATCACCGTGGAGCCGTGGCGGGCAGCTGCTTTTCCCGTCCTCAAAGACTTAATCGTGGACCGCTCCGCCTTCGATCGTATCATTGAGCAAGGGGCCTACATCAGTGCCAAAACGGGTACGGCTCCCGAAGCCAACGCCATTCTCATCGGAAAGGAAATCGCCGACCGTGCCATGGACGTCGCCGCTTGCATCGGTTGCGGGGCTTGTGTGGCCACTTGCAAGAATTCATCGGCTGCTCTCTTCACAGCTGCCAAAATTAACCACCTCAATTCCCTGCCACAGGGCGCACCGGAACAGCACCAACGAGTACTCAGCATGACGGCCCAAATGGAAGTGGAAGGATTTGGCCACTGCTCGTTCACCGGGGCTTGTGAAGTGGAATGCCCGGAAGGTATTTCCATTGCCAATATTGCCGAGATGAATGCCCGGTACCTGAAAGCAAAGATTTTTGGGTAATGCCACAACTGGAGCGAAACCTTATAAGCAACGACAAATTAACCGCCTGGGCCAAACATCCCCCTCAGGCGTTGGGCAACACCAACAGGGGCATTGGACTGTTGTAGACCTGCGTTTTGGTAATGCTTTTTTGAAATAAACTTTCGAAAAATCCTTTTTCCCGCCGGATCATACACAGCAAATCGCAGCCCTCTTTTTCACAGTATTCATTGATGGTATCGTTGATGCTTTTGGACAAGGGCACCTCCTTGTAGTTAGTATGCACCCCTTCGAGGGTCACATCAATTTTTTGAAAGATATGTTGGTCGGTGGCCGTGCTGACGTTGAGAAGGGTCACTTCGGCCCCGAATGCCAACGCCAACTCCTGGAGAGGTAAAAGTGCCTCGGGACTGATCTCTTTCCGATCAACAGCCAGGACGATGTGACCAGTTTGTTGGAACTTCGTTGCGGGGGGGACCACCAACACGGGAGCTTCCGCAATTTCCATCGCTGTGGCTGCCACACTCCCAAAAACGATCCTCGACAAACCGGATGCACCCTGGCTACCCATCACGATCAAGTCGATTCCAAGCTCCGGAGCTATTCTATTAAATAAGGAGAAAATAGTGGCTTCTTCCACTTTGGTATGTACCGTCAGCCCTTTTTCTTCAATTACTTGACGAAATTTTCGTTTCGTCTGATTCATGCTGCGCTCTACCTGATTGGCGAACGGCTGTTTGTCTTTTGCAAAATTCGGATCGTAGTCGATTTTATTGATATGGTAAACATGGAATAAAAAAATCTCGCTTTGGCACACCGCTGCGATTTCAATGGCGAATTGCAGGGCATGGTCGGCGATGGGCGAAAAATCGGTCGGTACTAAGATTTTTTTCATGGCTTGTATTTGCTTTGTTCGAAGGACGTTTTTTCCAAATAACGGATTAGATTCTTTAGGAAAATTTAAGCGCACTGGTCATTCTATTGTCCTGCAATATCGCTCCTGGTCATTGGATCGTTTTTCTATGTTTCATTTCTTTAAATTTGCTAAATAATCTACGGATAAATTTAATGTAGGCGCTTTTTCCCAAAAAATAATAAGGGGGGAAATAAACCAGCAAGGCCATGAAAATACTCATCATCGAAGACAACATCGAACTGCTGTACGACATGCAGAACTTCCTGGAGCGAGAAGGCAATGTATGCGAAATTGCTCCGGACTACAAAACGGCTTACATGAAAGTCGGGATTTTCCCCTACGATATTCTGGTCGTC
>JBFIJS010000288.1:0-5736 GCA_041600595.1 Saprospiraceae bacterium
CCAGGCGATCTGAACGGCGGGGTGGTCCTCGCGTCCGGCGATGCTGCTGCCGGGGCCTTCGGGGTGCCGCCAGTTGGCACCAATGACCCACTCCCACCATTGGGAAGGGTCGTCGTAGCTCACGGGGGTATCCGTTTTCTTAAATACCAGTGCACCGGGTTGCAGTATACTGTCGGGTGGAGGAGGAGTGCCCGGTGGAAGGTCTTTTGCCAGTTCTTCCCACACCAGCGGCCTTTCCGCAATCGTCACATAACCTGTGGACCGGACAAAAGCGTCGAACTGCCGGTTGGTGACTTCCGTTTCATCCATCCAGAAGGCCCGGATCTCGACCGGATGTTTAGGGTATTCATCGTTGTCGGCCTGACTGTTGTCGCCGCCCATCTGCAAGGTGCCGGCAGGTATCAGGACCATGCCGTCGGGAGTGGGCCTGTCGCTGGCAGAATGTTTGTCGGGAGCGGGGGTGCAGGCAGAGAACAGCAGAACGGTGAAGAGTAGCCACAGTAATAATTGCCGGGTTGGATGTAATAAAAGGAACTCGTATTTTTTCATTTTTGGTGCTTTGTTGGTGGTGGCCGACAGGATTTTTTGGCTAAAGAAAATACGGTCTGCCCGGTCGTTGCCTGAAACCGGGTAACCATCATTTTGCAAAAATCAGTTATTTACCGTCGTTTTGGGGGGAGAATTTCCTCTTGCCGGTTTGAAAGAAAAATAGATCTGTTGCGTCAACGCCGGATAGCTGATTCTGCGCTCATCGGTTGGGGTCAAAAAGTTGCCGGTATCGCTCATCCGATTTTTTTTCGAGCAGTACGTCCCTGACCATTTTACCCGTAGCCGGGCCGAGGCTCAAACCCATCATGGCGTGTCCGGTAGCTAATAGCAGGTTTTCGTATTTAGCGAGCCTGCCAATGTACGGGAGTCCATCCGGTGAGCAGGGGCGGAAGCCTCGCCAGATATCCTTTTCATCGGGTGTGGCAATTTTGAGGTTGGGGTAATACAGCGACACGGCATCCAAAATACCTTTGATTCTTTTTTTATTGACGGTGGCATTCAGCCCGCCGAGTTCGAGGGTGCCACCAAAACGGAGGTCGTCGCCCATGGGGGTAACGGCCACTTTTGCTTCGGACAGCAAGGTCGCATAAGTGGGTCGTTCTGCCGGTTTGTGTAGCGTAATGGAGTAGCCTTTGCCATCCTGGATCAAAAGTTTGATGCCCAGCTTTTTTAGTAAAATAGCCGACCAGCTGCCAGTGGCAATGATGGTCGCATCTGCTTCGTGTTTTTCCCTGCCACACATCAGCGCCGTGATTTTCCTGCCTTTTTTTTCAAAACTGGTAACGGTCTGGCCGCCATGAAAGAAGGCTCCTTTTTCCCTTAACAATTGGATTAAATGATCCATGAGAAGGTTGGGATGCAAATGGGCGTCGCAGGGCCAGAACACCCCGCCCCGGGCCGATACAGCCGTTCCTTTTTCAAAGGCTGGCAGGGATTGTTGGTCAAGGTGGCTGGTTTGGATACCGAGGTTTTGAGCTTTAGCGGCCATGTCCAGCTCTTCTTTTTCCTTTTTGGCGGTTTTATACAACATCAAAACGCCCTTCTCTTCCAACTTGAAATCAATGCCGGTTTTTTGGTAGAACTCCCGGTAAGACCTTTTTCCTTCCAGGTTAAAATCAAGTAAAACGGGCATAGCATTTTTTACCTGCCGCTCATTGCACGAACGGTAAAAACGCCACAACCAGTGGGCGAGCGCCAGGTCCAGACGGGGCCGGACATAAAAAGGGCTGCTGGCATCAAACATCCAACGGATGCCCTGGGCTACGACTCCCGGCGCCGCCAACGGAACAAAATGGCTCGGCGTGATCATGCCGGCGTTGCCGAAGGAGCAACCGTCCGTGAAGTCGCCTTTGTCGAAAAGGTGTACTTCGTGCCCCTCTTCCTGCAAATAATAAGCGGAGAACATCCCAATGATGCCTCCGCCGATGATGTTTATTTTCACCTGTCTGCTTGATTTTATGTTGAGAACGGCCAGGATCAGCCTGGCCGCTCCAGCTGGTTGCTTATTCTATTTTTTCCCAGGTTTCCGTGGCAAATAAAAAGCCCCAGTAGCCTCTGATTTTCATGATATTGCCAGAAATGAGCCAGGCCTTGCAGTCAAAGTACCGGCCCATCCGGGGGTTGTAAGCGGTACCGCCCTGGTATTCGCCGTCTTTGAAAGTCAGGTTTTCCAGCAATGGCATATCGATCAGGGGGCGTACCCGCAATTCGGGTTGGGGGTTGTTGACATCTTTCAGGGTCGCTTTTTTGTCGGCGTGCTCACCCCGGATGTCAATGATTTTGCCGTGATATTCCTGGCCTTCCTTATAAATTTTTACCACGGCCTCTTTTTTTTCGTTGAGCCATACTCCGACAATGTCGTCACCCTGGCTCTGGCCCCACAAGAGTAAAGGTACGGTGAATGCTAAAAAGGAAATAAAAGTCTTCAAAACTGAGAGATATTTAGTTGGTGGTTGCTGATTGGTCGCAGGCTGAAGTCTGTAGGGAAGAACCCTTGAATACGATGGATCGAAAATGGACTTTTCCATTTTGCGTTACCCCCTTTTACTCTTCAACCATGTTTTTGACGTATTTCTACCCAAAAGTGTACAAAATCGGTGAACGGGTCAAGTACCCATGCAAGATGAAAAAACCATGCTGATGGAACAATAGCCGGGGCAAATTATTTTGTCTTGCCTTTTCCCGATCCTCATTTTTTGGCCGGCCGGAACCTGTCCATCCCGGTTTGTCAGGGTTTGTTCTTTGTGCCGCAGATCACCAGGGCCGAACGGTATGCTTGCGGGTAGCTGGTTTCGCAGCGCTGTCCCCGGCGCCTGATGGTTTGGGCCGACGACCGAAGAACGGAGTGTGGCGAGGGGACTGCCCAGGCAAAAAAAACACCGCAATTGATTTTTGTAAAAACCAAAATCTGTTTGTGCTGTTTTGCTTCCCGATGATTGAAAAGTTTCTAACCAAAAAAATGTACTCTGACAGAAGAGCAACATTACTTTCCATAACGACCATCGGCCAGGAGCTTTGCAACGGCCTGATCAAATCGAATTGACAGTTTTTTTTAGACGCCAATTGTTAAAGTTGTCAGCAAAATGACAGCAGAAAATATTCAGGTTTCGATCATAAACCTTTTTCTGGAAGCACTGTTAGGTGGTCGTATTTAAAAAGCACACTTTAGAAAACATACTCTCGATTTTGACAAGTTGCATTTTGATCCGAATCCTCCCCTCTGATAAGGATTCAAAAAAGCAACGCTGCCTTCGTGGCAGCACGTAAGAAAAATGATTTTAGTTGGTGAAAAACGGCCTCGGCTGACTTCGGTTAGCCGGGGTTATTTTTTTGGTTTCGCCAATAAATACAATTTTTCCCGAAAGCAGCCCCGCCATAAATTTGCAGCGGGTCAGGATAATCTTACCAAAAGCAAGACATTTCATTTCCAGTATTTTAAAAGTAAAACAGCTTCACTGCGTATTGCCGCTGAAGGTCGCCGGAATATTTACACTGCGCCATGGTTGGCTTTTTGTATCTGCAAATCCGCAGCTGACTTTTTCAACTGTCTCCTCCATCAATTGAATTCACACAAAGCCCAATACTACTGAGTAAAGCCTGTTTGTACTCTGCCGGGAAGAATTGATAAGTCCCGGGGAAGTATGGGTATTCATGTCGGTCCTTTTCGACCGCATCTTTGTGCTATCAAAAACAAAATAAAGATCAGCCAAGGATTAAAAAAATATTTATTAACCATTAAATGTTGAACCTATCATGAAAGAATTCAAAAATTCCTCAGAGTACCAGGCCGCCGTAGATTCGGGCAAACCCTTATTGATCGACTTTTATGCAGACTGGTGTGGCCCCTGCCAGGTGTTGCTCCCTACAGTTGATAAATTGTCGGAAAAATACGCTGACGATTTTATCATTGCTAAAGTTAATGTGGACCATAACCCGGAATTGGCCAGACAATTTGGTGTCCGCAGTATCCCCGCCCTGTTCTTTCTTCAGGACGGTGAAGTGAAGGAAAACCTCGTCGGTGTTCAGACAGAAGCATACCTGGAAAATAAGATCCAGTCTTATTTGACTGCCGCATGATGCTTACAAGCGTGGACAGAAATGTTTTAATTTTACGAACCGGCTTTGTGAAGTTGTTGCTTTGTAAAAATGAATAGTGCCGGTACTTATTTTTAAACTCATTTCTGTCCACCTGTTTGTTACTTAGGCTGAAAGTGCCTTTAACATGAACCGGAAAAATGAAACGTAAAAATAATCGGACAATTAAATATTTAACTGCCGATTTATAAATCACTCTTACTGTGCGGTACTAATACGATTGCGCAGTTCTAAAATCTGAAAATCATGTTACAATTAAAATATCCTGAGCGGATAACAGCCATTAAAGAACTGGAAGAACAGTTGACCACCTTATCGCTTGCTTATAAAGCAACAATAGACCAGACATTGAATGAGCCTGAAATACGAGAAGGTCAAACGATTGTTACCGGAATGGAAAATATCATCGTTTATGTCAATCAATTGGAAAGTGAAATTCGAAAATCCCGGAATTTTGCCTGTTAATTTACGAAAATATGTCAGGTAAACCGGCTCAGTAATATCGTAGTTGTGGTAAATTAAAAAATATACAGGCATTTTATCCTGTCACGTTTTTATAATAATTGAATTTGTGGGAAACGCATGGATGTAAAACCCAAATTGTCTGGAGATGTGACAGGGTAAATAACCTGTTCGTTTTTCGAAAAGCCAGTAAATTAAGGGGTTTCGGACAATTAATTTTTTATTACAAATAAATATATGGGACACTTTTTCGGTAAAAACTGGACAGGTGTCTTTCCTGCTCCTAACTTTGTGTCATGATTTGTACATAATTTTCAAGTGGACTTCTCCTTCTCCTTTCTTTTTACATGATTCCCCCATTAGTATATATTCCTCCTTTTTTACGACATTATTTTTTTAAATAATTCCTTTTTTAAGAAAGAACACTATCAACCCAGTCTTGTAGATTTTTTTAACTTTTAACCAACACTTACTTATTACTTACACTATGATCAAGCATTTACTACTGACTGCGATTGCCATTTTTTATTTACTACCCAACAGTTATTCTCAGAACATTATTTATGTAAAACAAGGTGCGGAAGGTATTGGAACTTCCTGGGAAAATGCCACCGGAGATTTGCCATACGCTCTGAAGAAAGCAAAGCCCGGGACAAGCATCTGGATTGCGGAAGGTGTTTATCGTCCAACCTCGTGTATATCCTGTACAGAAAATGACCGGTCCGTATCTTTTCTCATTCCGGAAGGGGTGCAGGTTTTTGGCGGATTTAAAGGTGACGAAAAAAGGCTGAGCCAGCGAAAATGGCAGAAACATCCAACCTGCCTGAGTGGTAATATTGGCCAGCCCGGTCCCTACGACAATTCATTTACCGTTGTCATGCTGCACGGTGTCAGCGAACAGACTGTTCTTGACGGCCTGATCATCGCTGACGGACAGGCGGACGCTCATAAGCCCGCCGGTCATCCATTCCGTTCCGGTGGAGGCCTGTACAACGATGGTTCGGGGCGGGGTGTGGTATCCAATCCCACCATTCGCCACTGTGTTTTTCTCAACAATTTTGCCCGGGAGGGGGGAGCTATTTTTAACGATGGAAGTTTTGGAGATGCCAGCCCCAATATCAGCGAATGTAA